>JBKKBU010000067.1:0-8930 GCA_046713755.1 Mycobacteriales bacterium | reverse complement strand
GGTCGTATCCGGTATTAGCCCCGGTTTCCCGGAGTTGTCCCAGAGCTAGGGGCAGGTTGCCCACGTGTTACTCACCCGTTCGCCGCTCCGTCATCTTCCCGAAGGAAGAGCGTCGCTCGACTTGCATGTGTTAAGCACGCCGCCAGCGTTCGTCCTGAGCCAGGATCAAACTCTCCAATAAGGTTCTATGACAGCCACCCGATCCGAAGACCTGATGGGTTGTCGACTAGAGAGTCGCTGCCGCCCTGACGGCGGTCAGCTGATGCTGGATCCCAAGAGTCAACTAGCAAATTGTTAGTTGTCCATTGTTCACCAAAGAATCCGGTCATGACGCATGACCAGCCCGAAGTGGGCCGTCTTCCGCGTCGTGCCGGGATTTGGCACTGACTTTCGGCACGCTGTTGAGTTCTCAAGGAACGGACGCTCACCGATACTTGGCCTCACGGCCGTTCTCGGGGCAACTCCCTTAACTTAGTAGGACTTCCCGTTGCTGTCAAACCTGATCGGCATGATCAACTTCGTGTCCCACCCACGGCCCGGACGCGGCAGAGCCGCGTGATTCCGAGTGATCGAGGGGCCGGCGGTCCGTACTGCAGCGGTGTCTTTCCCACTGCGGTCCAGCGCTCCGGCGGCAGACGAGAAGTTACGAGGGAACGACCGGCGAGTCAAATCCCGGGGGCGTGAGCAGGGGCACATCGGGACAACCCCTACCTCCGCGGCGCGGCGGCTGGACAACGCAGCCCCGTCCGGCGTCCGGAACGCGGGTGCCGCCGGGCACATCAGCGCCGTTCGGCGACCGCCATCGAGCGCTTGCCTCGGCGCAGCACGAGGAAGCGGCCGTGCAGCCAGTCCCCCTCGGCAGGCACGTGCTCCGCATCGGTGACCTTGACGTTGTTGAGGTAGGCACCACCCTCCTGCACGGCTCGCCGCGCCTCCGACTTCGACAGCGCTAGCGCCGCTGCGAGCAGGTCGACGTACGGCGGTGACGTGCCCTCCACGACGGTGCTGGGAGCCTCAGCCAGGGCGGCCACCAGGGTCGCCTCGTCGAGGTCGGCCAACGAACCCGATCCGAAGAGCGCAGCGCTCGCTGCCTGCACGCGCCGCAGCTCGTCGGGGCCGTGCACCAGCGCCACGACCTCCATCGCGAGCCGCCGCTGGGCGGCACGGGCCTGGGGGCGGTCCGCCGTGGCGGAGTCAAGGGCGGTCACCTCCGCGCGGCCCACAAAAGTGAGCAGCCGCAGGTAGGTGCCCACGTCGCGGTCATCCACGTTGAGCAAGGACTGGTACAGCGCGTAGGGCGAGGTCATCGCGGGGTCGAGCCAGACGTTGCCGCCGCCGGTGCTCTTGCCGATCTTGGCCCCGGAGGCGTCGGTGACCAGCGGGAACGTCAGCGCATGGGCGGTGGCCTGCTCGACGCGCCGCAGCAGGTCCAGGCCGGCCACGATGTTCCCCCACTGGTCGTTGCCGCCAACCTGCAACCGGCAGCCATGGCGGCGGTGGAGCTCGACGAAGTCCAGCGACTGCAAGAGCTGGTAGCTGAACTCGGTGAAGGACAGACCGCCGCTCTCGAGGCGAGCGCTCACCGACTCGCGGGCGAGCATCTGGTTGACCGGGAAGTGCTTGCCGACGTCACGCAGGAAGTCGATGACGCTGAGGTCCTTGGTCCAGTCCAGGTTGTTGGCCATGAGCGCCCCGCCGGGACCGTCGTGGAAGTCCAGGAAGCGGCTCATCTGGGCCTGCAGCTTCACGACCCGCGCCGCCAGCGTCTCGGCGTCGAGCAGCGAGCGCTCGGTCGACCGCCCGCTGGGATCCCCGATGAACCCGGTGGCGCCGCCGGCGAGGGCGATCGGGCGGTGCCCAGCGAGCTGGAAACGCCGCAGCGCGAACAACGGCACCAGGCTCCCGAGGTGCAGGCTGTCGGCCGTGGGGTCGAAGCCGCAGTAGAGGACGATTCCGCCGGCGAGCTCGCGCTCGAGCGCCACCCGGTCGGTGGTCTGCGCGATGAGGCCACGCCACTCGAGGTCGGCGAGCACATCCGGAACCGGAGCGACAGTGGGCAGCGTCGACGGATGGGGGTCGATCGGCGGGGCAGCGGTCACGCGGCGATCCTCGCGCACCACCGCCACCGGGTTACGGGCGGTAGAGGTCGGGCGCGTCCAAAAGCTCACCGCTGCGGTCGTCGTAACAGCCGGCGGCAACGTCGACAACGAGCTGCGCGGACGCGGCAGCGGGAATCCAGTCGTCGTCGGGGACGTCCCGCCAGATCGGCATGCCGGCGGTCATCGACGTGCGGACCAGGCCAGGCAGTACGTCGACGACCACCACCCCGGTCCCCACGAGCGGCGTGGCGAGCGACTCCGTCAAGGCCGACAGGGCGCGCTTCGACAGGGCGTAACCGGTGTAGGTGCCGGTCCGGGTCGCCGCCCGAGCCCGGCTCGCGATGTTGACCACATGCCCGCGGCCGCGCTGCACCATGGGCGGCAGCAGCGCCCGGGTCAGCAGCAGCGGCCCCCGCAGATTGGTCTCGACGACAGCCCAGACGTCGTCCCGATCGGACTCCCAGAACGGCACCTCGGCGGACTCGATCCGAGCGGCGTTGTTGACGAGCAGGTCGACCGTGCCGAGCTGCTGCTCGACGTGCATGACGATCCGGTCGACTGCTGCCGGGTCGGTGACATCGACGGCTGCGGGCAGCACCTTCACGTCGTACCGGTCCTGGATCTCGATGGCGACCTCGCGCACCTGCGACCCGGTGCGGGCCACCAACCCGAGGCTCATCCCCTCTGCGGCGAGGGCCAGCGCGATCTCCCGGCCGATGCCGCGGCCGGCACCGGTGACCACGCCCGTGCGCCCCCGCAGTCTCATGGCTGGACCTTACGAGCCCGGCGTACGGCAGGACGGTAGGCACTGACGGTCGGTTCATCGGGCAGCCAGAACCGCCACGGTGTGGCCGCGCCGTCCCCGGCGACGCCGACCCGCGGGCCGGTGGCGACGCTTGGCGCCGGGTCCGCGGGGAGCTGCAGCCGGAGCGGCGAGCTCGCGGACAGCAGGTCGATGCCGTCGTGCGTGCCGGTCACCCCCATCGTCCGGCACAGCCGGGCGGGGCCGCGGCACAGGTCGCGGTCCCGGACGCCGGGGCGGCGCTCGCGGGCGAGGTCGAGCCCTTCGGTGACCTCGCCGGCGCGCAGCAGCACTGCGGCGGCCCGGCCCGCCGGTCCGACGACGACGTTGAGGCACCAGTGCATGCCGTAGGTGAAGTAGATGTAGGCATGACCCGCCGGGCCGAACATCACGGCGTTGCGGGGCGTCGGCCCACGGTGCGCGTGCGAGCCGGGGTCCTCCCCCACGCCGGCGTACGCCTCGACCTCGGTGAGGCGAACCGTGATGCCGTCGTGCGACAGCATGGCGCCGAGCAGGGTCGGAGCCACCTGATCGACCTGACCGGTGAGCGGCACTACTCGGGGGCGGACATCGCCCAGCGGCGGTGCGACTCGACCTCGATGCGCAGCACCTCGAGCTGCTCAGCGACGCGCACGGGAGCCGTGCCGCCGTGGCCATCCCGGCTGGCGATAGCGCCTCGCACGTCGAGCACGCCCCGGATATCAGGGGTGAGATGCACGGACACATGGGCCAGCTCGGCGTCGGTGAGCTCGTGCATGTCCTTGTCGTTGACGGTGCACCACACCACCAGATGACCGACTGCCTCGTGGGCCTCTCGGAAGGGCACGCCCTTCTTGACGAGCAGCTCCGCCACATCGGTGGCCAGCGCAAAGCCTTGCGGTGCCGCGGCCTCGAGGACGTCGGCATGCACCGTCATGGTGGACGTCATGCCAGCCAGGGCAGGCAGGACGAGCAGCAGCGTCTCCACCGCGTCGAAGCAGGGCTCCTGCGCCTCCTGCATGTCGCGGTCGTAGGTGAGCGGCAGCCCCTTGAGCATCGCGAGGGTGCCGGCGACGTGCCCGATGAGCCGACCGGCCTTGCCGCGAGCCAGCTCGGCGACATCGGGGTTCTTCTTCTGCGGCATGATCGACGAACCGGTGGAGAAGGCGTCATCAAGGGTGACCCAGCCGAACTCCGTGGAGTTCCACAGGACCACCTCCTCGCCGTAGCGCGACAGGTGTACGCCGATGAGTGCGGCGCAGAACAGGAACTCCGCCACGAAGTCGCGGTCAGACACCGCGTCCATGGAGTTGGGCGCGGCCGACCCGAAGCCCAGCTCGGCGGCGGTGGAGATCGGGTCGACCGACAGCGATGACCCCGCCAGCGCGCCGGACCCGAGCGGCGACACCGAGGCCCGCAGGTCCCAGTCACGCAGGCGGTGGACGTCGCGGGCGAAGGCCTGGACGTGCGCCAGCAGCTGATGTGCGAACAGCACCGGCTGGGCGTGCTGCAGGTGCGTCATGCCGGGCGCCGGAGTGTCGAGATGCTGCGCCGCGAGCTCGACGAGGGACTGCTCGAGCTCAGCAAGCCGGCCGGCGACGGCGCGGGCGTGGTCGCGCAAGTAGAGCCGCAGGTCAGTCGCGACCTGGTCGTTGCGGGAGCGGCCCGCACGGAGCTTGCCGCCGAGGCTGCCGAGCTTCTCGAGCAGTCCGCGCTCCAGCGCGGTGTGGACGTCTTCGTCCTCGAACGTCGGCCGGAACGTGCCAGCCCTGACTTCGGTGCGGAGCTCCTCGAGCGCCAGCAGCATCCGGCCGAGCTCGACGTCGTCGAGGAGTCCGGCCCGGTGCAGCACGCGGGCGTGGGCCATCGAGGACAGCAGGTCGTACGGCGCCAGCCGCCAGTCGAAGTGCACGCTGACGGACAGCCTTGCCAGGGCTTCCGCAGGACCGCCCTCGAACCGCCCACCCCACAAGCTGGTGCGCTCGGTCGGACGGTCGGTCATCGCAGCCGCTGGTCGCGCTGGGCAGCGATCTTGCTGGGCATGCCCCACAGCTCGACGAAGCCCTTGGCGAGCGACTGGTCGAAGGTGTCTCCAGCGTCGTACGTCGCCAGCTCGTAGTCGTAGAGCGTGGCCTCGGAACGGCGACCGTTGACGGTGCACGTGCCGTTGCTCAGGACGAGGCGGATCTCGCCCGAGACGTGGCGCTGGGACGAGGCGATGAAGTCATCGAGGGCGCGCTTGAGCGGGCTGAACCACAAGCCGTCGTAGACCAGCTCGGCCCAGCGCTGCTCAATGCCGCGCTTGAAGCGGGCGAGGTCGCGCTCCACCGTGAGGTTTTCCATCTCCTGGTGCGCGGTGATGAGCACCTGCGCGCCGGGGACCTCGTAGACCTCGCGGCTCTTGATGCCGACCAGTCGGTCCTCGACCATGTCGAGTCGGCCGACGCCTTGCGCACCAGCGCGGCGGTTGAGCTCCTCGATCGCCTGCAGGACGGTGACGGGTCGGCCGTCGATCGCGGTGGGGACCCCATCGAGGAAGGTCAGGACCAGCTCGTCGGGGCCGCTGCTCGTCCCGGGTGCCTGGGTGTAGCTGTAGACGTCCTCGATGGGGGCGTTCCAGGGGTCCTCGAGGAAGCCGGTCTCGACCGCCCGTCCCCAGACGTTCTGGTCGATGGAGTAGGGCGACTTCTTGTTCACGTCGATGGGGAGCCCGTGCTCCTCGGCAAAGGCGATGGCCTTGTCCCGCGTCATCCCTGAGTCGCGAACCGGCGCCGACACCTTGAGGTCGGGTGCGAGAGCGCCGATCCCCACCTCGAAGCGCACCTGGTCGTTGCCCTTGCCGGTGCAGCCGTGCGCGATGGTGGTCGCGCCATGCTCGCGGGCGGCGGCGACCATGTGCTTGACGATGAGCGGTCTGGACAGTGCCGACACGAGCGGATAGCGGCCCATGTAGAGAGCGTTGGCCTGCAGGGCCGGCAGGCAGTACTCGTCGGCGTATTCGTCACGGGCATCGACGACGACGGCTTCGACCGCCCCGCAGTCGAGGGCGCGCTGCCGGATGACCTCGAGGTCCTCGCCGCCCTGCCCGACGTCGGCAGCGACAGCGATCACCTCCGCACCGGTGAGATCCTTGATCCAGCCGATGCACACGGACGTGTCGAGCCCTCCTGAGTAAGCGAGGACGACGCGGTCAGTCACGAGATCTCCAGGGGTCGGCCCTCCGCGAGACCGAGCAGCCTCGTGGCGAGCGTTGCCGCCCCCGGCGATGCCGGAGTGCGGACGACGAGCAGGACGGTGTCGTCACCGGCAACGGTGCCGGCGACGTCGGGCAGCCCGGCGCGGTCGAGCGCCGAACCGAGCAGGTGGGCGCCACCCGGGGGGGTGCGCAGGACGACCAGGTCACCGGTGGCCTCGACGGAGACGAGCAGCTCCTCGAGCAGCCGCGCCAACCGGGCATCGACGGACTGCGTGGTGCCGGGACGTGGCTGGCCCTCGGGTGGCAGCGAGTAGGCGAGCCCCTCCGGAGTCCGCACCTTCACAGCGCCGAGCTCTTCGAGGTCGCGCGACAGCGTGGCCTGGGTCACCGCGACGCCAGCCGCCGCGAGCAAACGACCCAGCTCGGGCTGGCTGGTCACCGGGCGGCTGGCGATCAGCTGGGCGATGCGGGCATGCCTGGCCGCCTTGGTGGCGGGCGCCACGGAGGCCAGGGGCGCGACCACGGGTGGGACCGCGGTCGCGGCAGCGCGTCGAGCCTGGGCCACCGGGTTAGCCCTGCTCCAGCAGCCAGGTCAGCAGTGCCTTCTGGGCGTGCAGCCGGTTCTCGGCCTCGTCCCAGACGGCAGACTGCGGACCATCGATGACAGCAGCCGCGATCTCCTCGCCGCGATGGGCGGGCAGGCAGTGCAGCACCACCGCGTCCTCACCAGCGAGCGCGAGGGCGGTCTCGTCGAGCGCGTAGGGCGTGAGGGCGGCGATCCGCTCCTCCGCGCCCGCCATGCCCATCGACACCCACACATCGGTGCAGAGGACGTCAGCGCCGGACGCCGCTGCGGCCGCGTCACTGGTGACCGTGATGTCGGTGCCGAAGGCCCTGGCGCGCTCGACCACCGCAGGATCGGGCAGGTAGCCCTCCGGAGCCCCGATCCGGACGTGCATGCCAGCCATGGCGGCGCCCAGCAGGTAGGAGTGGGCCATGTTGTTGGCGCCGTCGCCGAGGTAGGTCAGCGTGAGCCCGGCGGTGGACCCACGCCGCTCCCGGACCGTCTGGAGATCGGCCAGGATCTGGCACGGGTGATAGCCGTCGGTGAGAGCGTTGACGACCGGGACGGTCGACGCGGCGGCCAAGGCGCGGATGCGGTCGTCACCGAAGGTGCGGATGACGATGGCCGCGACGTAGCGGGACAGCACCCGAGCCGTGTCCTCGATCGTCTCGCCGCGGCCGAGCTGCGTCGACTGCGCGTCGAGGATCACCGGGTGTGCGCCCAGCTCGGAGATGCCGATCTCGAACGACAGGCGGGTCCTGGTCGACGGCTTCTCGAAGACCACGGCAACGCTCTTGCCGGCCAGCGGACCCTTGTCGCGGGGCGAACCGTCGAAGCGCTGGCTCTTCATCACCGCGGCGAGGTCGAGGACCTCGGACTGCTCAGCCGGGCTGAGGGCGTCGTCGGTGAGGAAGTGGCGCACCATCAACCGGCCTCGGGTCCGCCGGTGATCTCGCCGACTCGGGTGAGCAGCTCAGCCACCGCGAACGGCTTGAGAAAGACGTTGTCCTCCCCGAGCAGCGTGCGCATGCTGGGAACGGCGTCCACCTTGCCGGTGACGACGATGACCGGGATGTCGGCGAGCTCCGGGTCGTCGCGAAGCTCCTCGAGCACCCGCACTCCGCCCAGGTCCGGCATCATCAGGTCCAGCAGCACGAGCGCCGGGTGAGTAGCCGTGACCTTGACGAGGCCGGCCAGCCCGTCCGAGGCAGTGACCACGTCATAGCCCTCTGCGGCGAGCAGGGTGTGCAGTAGACCCCGGACACTGGGGTCGTCCTCGACGACGAGGACACGGGTGGCTGTCACAGGAGCACTCCGATCGAAATCATGGGCTGACCCTAGCGGCGTCGAGGATGCCGGTCAGCGCAGCCACGAAGGCATCGACCTGCGCTGCACTGATGATCAATGGCGGCGCCAGGCGCAGCACGTCTGCGGCGGGCGCGTTGACGAGGTATCCAGCCTCGCGCGCGGCTGTTTCGACGGCAGGTGCGATCGGCTCGGCGAGCACGACTCCCAGCCACAACCCCACCCCCCGCACATCGGCCACCAGGGGGTGCTGGAGGCTGCGGATGCCCTGGGCGAGCCGCTCCCCCTGCGTGGCCGAGGCCTCCAAGAGCCCCTCCCGTTCAACGGTGTCGAGCACCGCCAGCGCGGCCGCGCACACCACCGGGTTGCCGCCGAAGGTCGTGCCGTGGTCGCCCCGTTGGAAGGCCGTTGCCGCCGCGCCCCGCGCCAGCACGGCGCCGATCGGCAGCCCCCCGCCCAGCCCCTTGGCCAGGGTGACGACGTCACCGCGCACCCCGGGAGCAATGACATCGGTGGACAACCAGGCACCAGCACGGCCGATGCCGCCCTGCACCTCGTCCAGGTGCAGCAGGGCCCCGAGGTCGTCGGCAATCGCGCGGGCCGCCGCCAAGAAGCCGGCCGGGGGCACCACGACACCGGCTTCACCCAGCACCGGCTCCAGCACGATGCTCGCCGTCTGTGCGCTGCACGCAGCCCGGAGTGCCTCGGCATCGCCGTACGGCACGAAGGCCACCGGCCCCGGCAAGGGCTCGAAGGGGGCGCGCTTGGCGGGCTGGCCGGTCACCGCGAGGGCACCCATGGTCCTACCGTGGAAGGCCTGCTCACAGGCGACGAACCCACCCCCGGGGCGCAACCGCCGGGCCAGCTTGAGGCCGGCCTCGTTGGCCTCGGCACCGGAGTTCGTGAAGAGCACCCGGTCGTAGCCGGTCAGCTCCTTGAGCCGCTCGGCAAGCAGGACGACGGGCTCGCTGATGGCCAGGTTGC
>JBKKBU010000066.1:0-12257 GCA_046713755.1 Mycobacteriales bacterium | reverse complement strand
ACAAGGTCGGCGGCGCGGTGGGTGCCACGGTGCCGACCCGGGTCGGCGGCCGGACCCCCGCCCACGCCACTGCCGACGGCAAAGCCATCCTGGCGTGGACCGACACCCGCCAGGTCGACGCGATGTACCGCGAGCGACTGCCTTCTCGCACCCCGCGCACCCTGACCTCGCTCGAGCTGCTCCGGCAGGAGCTGACCCTCGTACGCCAGCGCGGCGGGGTCGCCTGGGACCGGGAGGAAGCTTGGCCCGGGGTCAGCTCGGTCGCCGCGCCGCTGCGAGGGACCGGCCGCGCGATCGGAGCCATCTCGGTGTCGGGCGACTCAAAGGTGGTCCGCTTCGAGCGGCTCGCCCCCATGGTCACCGAGGCCGCCCGCGAGGCCTCCAACGCGCTGTTCCCCACCGAGCCGAAGACCCGCCGCCGCCGCACCGGCCTGGAGCCCGAGCCCTCGCCGTGGCCGGACGGCGCACTCGACCGACTCATCGAGGGCATCGGTGGCGACTACTGGCTCTGACCTGCCCGTGCGGGCTGCCGCAGTCCTACGACGACTGCTGCGGCCGCTGGCACGCCGGCGCCGCCGCTCCGACCGCCGAGCTGCTGATGCGTTCGCGCTACAGCGCCTTCGCCGTTGCTGATACCGCCTACCTGCTGCGCACCTGGCACCCGACGACGCGTCCTGCCACGATCGTGCTCGATCCCGAGCAGCGCTGGCTCCGGCTCGTGGTGCTCGCAGCGCACCGCGGTGGGCTGCTCGACGCCGAGGGCACCGTCGAGTTCCGGGCGACGTACGAGCTCCACGGTCAGCCCGGGTCGATGAGCGAGCGCAGCCGCTTCGTGCGCGTGACCGGGAAGTGGCTCTACGAAGGACCGGGATAGCGTCACCACATGACCGACAGGCAGTACGACATCGTGGTGTTCGGCGCGACCGGCTTCGTCGGGCGGCTCACCGCGGAGTACCTCGCGACCGCTGCTCCCGCCGGCACCCGCATCGCACTGGCCGGTCGGTCGAAGGACAAGCTCGAGGCGACTCGCGCTGCCCTGCCGACGGCGGCCCGCGACTGGCCCCTGGTCGTGGCCGACTCCTCCGACGCCACTGCCATGGCGGCGCTTGCTGCGTCGACCACAGCGATCGCCACCACCGTCGGTCCCTACGCGAAGTACGGCAAGGCCCTCGTTGCTGCCTGCGCCGAAGCGGGCACCCACTACGCCGACCTCACCGGTGAAGTGCTGTTCGTCCGCGACTGCATCGATCGGCTCCACGAGACCGCGCAGCGGACCGGCGCCCGCATCGTCAGCTCCTGCGGCTTCGACTCGATCCCCTCCGACCTCGGAGTGCTGCTCGCCGCCGAGCAGGCCGACGCGGACAGCGCCGGCGAGCTGACCGACACCACGATGCTGGTGGTGTCGTTGCGCGGTGGCATCAGCGGCGGCACCCTCGACTCGTTGCGCAACCAGATCGACGAAGGCCGTCACGATCCGGGCGCGCGCACCCTGATGGCCGACCCGCACTCCCTGACGGCAGACCAGAGCGCGGAGCACACCGACCAACCGGGCGACCTGTTCCTCGCCAAGCGCTACGACGGCCGCTGGGTCGCGCCGTTCATCATGACGGCCTTCAACAGCCGCATCGTCCGGCGCAGCAACGAACTGCTCGATCGCCCCTACGGCAAGGGTTTCCGCTACACCGAGGTGATGAACGTCGGCCGCTCCCCCGCCGGCCCGCTGCTCGCCACCGGGGTGGCTGTTGGGGTCGGCGCGCTGGCGGCCGGCCTGGCCCTCAAGCCGACCCGGATCCTGCTCGACAAGGTGCTGCCCGAGCCCGGCGAAGGACCGAGCGCGGCGGCGCGGGCCAAGGGCCACTTCCACACCGAGACGGTGGCGACGACGACCAGTGGCGCCCGCTACCGCACGACGATCAAGGCCAAGGGTGACCCTGGCTACGCCGCGACTGCCGTGATGCTCGGTGAGTCGGTGCTGGCGCTTGCCCTGGACGACCTGCCCGCTGCCGCCGGGGTGCTCACGCCCGCCAGCGGGATCGGCGCCGGCCTCGCCGACCGACTGCGAGCCGCCGGCTTCGCGATCACCGTCGACCGCCTCCCCTGATCGCCTCCCCCCACACCACCCGGCAACGTCCGCTCGCCCGGACCTCGCGGACGCTGCACCGGAGCGGACGTTACGGCGGGGGTGAGCGGGGTCAGGGCAGGAAGTGCTCGAGGACGGCGCGCTCGAAGTCGGCCTTGCGCTCGACCTGGACCCAGTGTCCGCAGCGGCTGTAGATGCGCAGATCGCACTTGGGCATCCGTCGAGCGGGCAGGAGGGCGCCCTCGACCGGCGCGACCCGGTCGTCGCGGCCCCAGCAGAGCAGGACGGGCGCCTTGATGCGGTGCACCTCGGCCCACAGCGGTAGGTCACCGGTCAGCGCCGGGTTGTAGAAGGTGGCGTAGGCGTCCTGCAGGTTCTTGACCGCGCCTGGCGCGGTGGCCGCCGCGAAGCGAGACTCGATGAGCTCCTCGGTGAGGCGGCGCTGGTCGAACACCATCGTCTTGAGCCACGCGACGATGCGCTCGCGGGTCGGGTCGGCGTTGAACTCCATGAGCCGGGTGATGCCCTCGGACGGCTGCGGGCCCAGCACCGGAGCGCCAGTGCCACCCGGCCCGTTGAGCAGGAGCGCTGACACCCGCTCCGGGTGGTCGAGGGTGAGTCGGACCGCGACGTCGGCGCCCATCGAGTTGCCGACCATGCCGACCGTGTCAAGTCCCAGGACGTCGAGCAGTCCGTGGACCGCATCGGCCGAGATCTGCAGGTAGTTGCGCTCGTAGACCTCGGGACGGCCCGACCCACCGAAGCCGACCTGGTCGACGATGATCGCCCGGATCCCCGGCAGCTGCGGGAGGTTGGCACCGAAGTTCGCCCAGCCGGTGACGCCCGGCCCGGAGCCGTGCAGGAACACGACCGGCGGACCATCACCGACGTCGTGGAAGGCGAGGTCGTGGCCATCGACCGTGACCGTCTTGCGGGTCCCCTCGGCCGTCAGCTCGGGCCCGTCGTCAGGCACTCGTGCGCTCCGCCACCAGCTCCAGCGCGATGTCGATGAGCTGGTCCTCCTGACCGCCGACCAGCTTGCGCGCACCGGCACGCAGCAGCAGCTCGGCGCCGGAGACGTCGTAGCGCTCGGCTTGCCGGTAGGCGTGCTTGAGGAAGCTGGAGTAGACCCCGGCATATCCCATGAGGATCGCCAGTCGGTCGAGCTGGCACTCGCCGTCCATCGCCGGCCGCACCACGTCCTCGGCCGCGTCGATGATCTTGAGTACGTCGATGCCGGTGCGGATCCCCAGCTTCTCGGCGGCGGCCGCAAACGCCTCGACGGGGGTGTTGCCGGCCCCCGCTCCGAAGCGGCGGGTGGACCCGTCGATCTGCAAGGCGCCGGCCCGCACCGCGAGGATCGAGTTGCCGACCCCTAGGCCGAGGTTCTCGTGGCCGTGGAAGCCGACCTGCGCGTCGGCTCCGAGCTCGGTGACGAGGGCAGCCACCCGGTCGGACACCTGCTCCATGACCAGGGCGCCGGCGGAGTCGACGACGTAGACGCACTGACACCCGGCGTCGGCCATGATCCGGGCCTGCTTGGCCAACGACTCCGGCGGTTGCGAGTGGGCCATCATCAGGAAGCCGACCGTCTCGAGGCCGAGCTCGCGGGCCAGCCCGAAGTGTTGACGAGAGACATCGGCCTCGGTGCAGTGCGTGGCGATCCGACACACGCTGGCACCGGAGTCCAGCGCCGCCCGGATGTCGTCCTTGGTGCCCAGACCGGGCAGCATGAGGAAGGCGATCTTGGCCCGCTTGGCGGTCTTCACGGCCGCCGCGATGAGGTCCTGCTCGGGGGTCTTGGAGATGCCGTAGTTGAACGACGAGCCACCCAGGCCGTCGCCGTGCGAGACCTCGATGACCGGCACCCCGGCATCGTCGAGCGCCGCCACGATGCCCACGACCTCGTCGGTCGTGAACTGGTGCCGCTTGGCGTGGGAGCCGTCGCGCAAGGAGGAGTCGGTGACGCGGATGTCGAGGGTGTCGCTGTACGACATAAGAAACTCTCCTGTCAGGCCGGGATGCGGGAGGTCGCCAGGACCTCGCCGACCCGGACGGCTGCGGCGGTCATGATGTCGAGGTTGCCGGCGTAGGGCGGGAAGAAGTCGCCGGCTCCCTCCACCTCGAGGAAGACCCCAACTCTCGTCATGCCACCGCTGACGTCGGACGGGTCGTCGAACTGCGGCTCGCCGCGCATCCGGTAGCCGGGGACGTATTCGGCGACGTCGTCCACCCGCTTGCGGATCGCGGCAGCGATGGCATCGCGGTCCGCATCCTCAGGGATGGCACAGAAGACGGTGTTGCGCATCAGGGGCGGCGGGTCGGCCGGGTTGAGGATGATGATCGCCTTGCCTCGCTCGGCGCCACCGACGACCTCGATGCCCCGCGAGGTGGTGCGGGTGAACTCGTCGATGTTGTCCCGGGTGCCGGGGCCGGCCGACTTCGACGAGACCGACGCGACGATCTCGGCGTACTTCACGGCGACGACGCTGCTGATCGCGTGGACGATCGGGATGGTCGCTTGGCCGCCGCAGGTGACCAGGTTGATGTCGTCGGCGTCGAGGTTGTCCATCATGTTCGCCGCAGGTACGACGTAGGGACCCAGGGCGGCCGGCGTCAGGTCGATCGCCTTGATGCCGGCGTCGCGGTAGCGCGGGGCGTTGGCGCGGTAGACGTACGCCGAGGTCGCCTCGAAGAGCAGGTCGGGCATCTCGTCCTGCGCCAGCAGCCAGTCGATGCCCTCGTGCGAAGCGTCGAGGCCGAGCTGGCGCGCGCGGGTCAGCCCTTCGGACGCCGGGTCGACGCCGACCATCCAGCGCGGCTCGATCAGATCGGACCGCTGCAGCTTGTAGAGCAGGTCGGTGCCGATGTTGCCGGAGCCGACGATCGCGGCAGTCGCCTTGCGCATGGTGCTCCTAGGAGAAAGTCAGGTGGACAGTGCCGAGGCCGGCGAAGGAAGCCAGCACGTCGTCGCCAGGTCGGACGTCGTAGGCCCGGGTGCAGGAGCCCGGCAGCACGACGTGGCCGGCCAGCAGGCGCACTCCGAAGGCCGCCACCTTGTCGGCCAACCAGGCGACCGCGATCGTCGGGTCGCCGAGCACGGCGTCGGAGCGACCGGCAGCCACCCTGGCACCGTTGATGTCGAGGGTGGCTTCGATCGCGGTGAGGTCGAGCTCGTCCGGCTTGACCCGCTGCGAGCCGAGCGCCACGCCGCACGACGACGCGTTGTCGGCGATGGTGTCGAACAGCCCGATCTTCCAGTCGGCGATCCGGCTGTCGATCAGCTCGATCGCCGGTGCGACGAAGTCGGTGCAGCGCAGTACGTCGGCGACGGTGCAGCCCTCCCCCGGCAGGTCGTCGCCGAGTACGAAGCCGACCTCGACCTCGACGCGCGGCAGCAGGTAGCGGCCGGTGGGGATAGGGGCATCTTCCGACAGCACCATGTCGGAGAGCAGGTGGCCGTAGTCGGGCTCGTCGACGCCCATCATCTCCTGCATCGCCTTGGACGACAGGCCGACCTTGTGGCCGTAGACGGTCGCACCGGCAGCCAGCCGGCGACCGATGCCGAGCAGCTGGATCTCGTAGGCGTCCACGACATCGACGCCGGGGAAGGTCTGCACCAGCGGCGGGATCGCGACCTGAGTCTCCTCCGCGATCCGCAGCGCGTCGGCAGCGCGCTCCCGATCGGCTGCGGTCAGTCCCACGACAACCCGAACTGGCCGCGGAAGAACAGCAGCGGCCCCACCTCGCGGTGGGTCACGAGCTGGCGGACGTGGCCGATGACGACGTCGTGGTCACCGGCAGCGTGCACCTGCTGGATGTCGCAGTGCACCGTCGCGAGCACGCCGTCGAGGGACGGGCCCCATGGCGTCTCGTGCCACTCAAGGCCGGCGAACTTGTCGCCACCACTGGAGGCGAAGGCCAGGCACAGGTCCAGCTGGTCCTCTGCGAGCACGTTGACGCTGAACGAACCGGCGGTCCGGATCCGCGGCCAGGTGGACGAGGTGTGGGCCGGGCAGAACAGCACCAGCGGCGGGTCGAGTGAGACCGAGGTGAACGACTGGCAGGCGAAGCCGACCGGCTGGCCGTCGTCGGTCCCGGTGACGATCGTGACGCCGCTGGCGAAGTGCCCCAGCACCCGGCGCATCTCGGCCGGCTCGACGACGTGGTCCACGAGCGTCACTGTGCCGCACCGCCACCCCAGCGGTGCCCCCAGGTCGAGTCCTTGGTGATGTCCTCCGCGGTGTAGTCCTCCTCGCGGACCCGCAAGCCGAAGCAGCCGAGCTCGATGTCGAAGCCGCTCGGGGTCGCGACGTAGAAGGACACCATCTGGTCGTTGGTGTGTCGGCCCAACGTCGACGACAAGGGGAACTTGCGCTTGTGGAGGCGATCCAGGGCCCTGCCGACGTCGTCGAGCTCGGTGACCTCGAGCATGAAGTGGATGATCCCGTTGTCCTGCGGCCACGGCGCGAGCGCCAGCGCGTGGTGCCGCTCGTTGCAGGACAGGAAGCGCAGGTAGCTGCGGGCATCCGGCGGAGCACCGGGCATGCCGGGCGGCAGCTTGAAGGCGCCGCGACTGCGGAAGCCGAGCACCTGCGTGTAGAAGTCGTAGGCATCCTCGGCGTTCTTCGTCGGCAGCACGACGTGACCGAGCCCCTGACCGCCGGTGACGAAGCTGGCGCCATGGGTCGTCAACAGCTTGTCGTGGACCAGCGACGAGCCGTGGAAGACCTCCAGCGCAGTCCCGCTCGGGTCCTCGGTGAAGACCAGCTCCTGCACGCGCCGCTCGTCGGCCTCGGCCCCGCTGGCGACCTTCACGGGGGCGCCCGCGTCCTCGAGCTGGCGTACGACGGCCCGCCAGGTCTCACGGGCGCGGACCTCCCAGCCGACCGCCACCAGGCGGTCGGTCTCACCGGCATGCACGATGACGCGCGCCGGCCGGTCGTCGATGCGTAGGTAGAGGGCGGCTGCGTCCGGGCCCTTGCCCACCGCCATGCCGAGGACGTCGACGGCCAGCTCCCGCCAGCGGTCGAGGTCGGTCGTCTCGACGACCAGATATCCGAGGGAGTGCACCGAGGCCAGACCAGGGACGGCCATCAGATCATCGCGTCCTCGATCGGCAGCCCGAACGCGCCCTTGCCGTACATCGCCAGCCAGCGCTCGGTGTCGTTGGCAGCATGGACGGAGCCGGCGTTGGCGTCTCGCCAGGCCCGCTCGATGGGGTTGCCGGACTTCAGCGAGTGACCACCGGAGTTCTTGAACAGCAGGGCGATCGCCTCGATGGCGCGCTCGGTCCCGCGGACCTGGTCGCGGCGGGCCCGCAGCCGCAGCTCGATCGGGATCTCCTCGCCAGCGGTGGCGAAGCGGAGCTCCTCGCGGATGTTGCGCTCGAGCTGCAACCACGCGGCATCGATCTCGGACGCCGCGCGGGCGACCCGGACGTGGGCGAAGCCGTCGCCGGAGACCTTCTGGCCGCCGTAGGAGATCCGCACCCGCTCCTGCATCCGCTCGATGTGGGCGTTGTAGGCGCCCTCGGCGATGCCGATGATCGGCGCGGTGATCGTGTTGGAGAACACCGTGCCGAAGGGCAGCCGGTAGAGCGGCGCCGGGTTGAGCTCCTGGCCGGGGCAGCGCAGCGCACCGACGTCGTTGAACGACAGCGTGCGGTGGGCCGGGATGAACTGCTTGTCGATGACGATGTCGTTGCTGCCGGTGCCGCGCAGCCCGACCACGTCCCAGACGTCGTCGATCGCGTAGTCGCTGCGCGGGACGAGGATGGTCAGGAAGTCGATCGGCTTGCCCTCCGGCCCCACCACGATCGCGCCGAGCAGCACCCACGAGCAGTGGTCGCATCCTGAGGAGAACGACCAGCGACCGGTGCACTCGTAGCCGCCGTCGACCGGGGTCAGCTTGCCGGTCGGGGCGTACGACGACGACACGAGCGTCGCGTTGTCGGTGCCCCACACCTCCTGCTGCGCCTGCGCGGGGAACAGCCCGAGCTGCCACGGGTGGACGCCGACGATGGAGGAGACCCAGCCGGTCGAGCCACAAGCGCCGGCGATGGTCTTGACGACCTCGTAGAAGTCGACCGGGTCGGTCTCGAGGCCCCCGAAGGCCGTGGGCTGGAGCATCCGGAAGACGCCGGCCTCCTGCAGCTCCGCGATCGACTCCACCGGGATCCGGCGGTCGCGCTCGGTCTGCGCCGCTCGCTCGCGGAAGCCGGGCAGCAGGTCGGTGACCGCGGAGAGGACCTTGTTGGCCGTGTCGTTGGTCATTGTGGAGCCCTTCGAGCGTCTGAGGTGCGGTACGGCGAACGGTACGACCGTCGCAGCATGGCTGTGCAGGTCAGGTCCCGTTCAGCGGGACATGGTTCAGTGCGGCGTGCCGGCCGGCCAACCGTCCGAAGAAGGACCCCTCCCCGAGCTGGGTCCCGCTGCTGTAGCCCTTGCCGTCCTGCGCGAGGTTGGCGGCGCAGGCGCCGGCCGCGTAGAGGCCATCGACCACGGAGCCGTCCGGGCGCAGCGCCTGGCCGTCGAGCGAGGTGCGGAGGCCGCCGAGCGTGAAGCCGGCGTACATCGCTTTGCCCAGGGTGAGGTCGAAGGCGCCCCACGGCCCGGCGGTCTGCGGCTCGACCCAGTCGGGGTGCTTGTGCAGCTCGGGGTCCTCGCCCCGTGCGGCGTGCTCGTTGTAGCTCGCGAGGGTCGCCACGAGGTGGCCCGTCGGAATACCGAGCGCCGCCTCCATCTCCTCGACGGTTTCCCAGCCGTCGATGAACGGCGTCAACGGGAAGACCGGGTGCTCGATGTGCTCGCTGTCGACCACGAGGTACGCGGCGTGGCCCGGCTGGTCCATGACGAAGCCCGAGGTGCGCGAGTGGTAGCTGTCCTCGGCGACGAAGCGGCGCCCGTCGGCGTTGACGATGATCCCGGTGAGCAGCCGCGAGGGCGGGTAGACGGGCGCGGTGAGGAACGCCTGGTCCATGTGCAGCGCCTCGGCGCCGGCGCTCTGCCCGAGCCGGATGCCGAGCCCGTCGTCGTAGGTGCTGCCGAGCACGAACGGCTTCTCCAGCAGGGCGGGCACGTACTGGGTCAGCATCTGCTGGTTCATCACGAACCCGCCTGCGGCGATGACCACCGATCGGGCTCTGATCGCCCCCGTGTCCTCGAAGCGGCGCCAGGCGACCCCGACGACCCGGTCGTCCGCCACCACCAGCTGCGTCGCGCCGGTCTCGTAACGGACCTCCACCCCCAGGTCGGCCGCCCGCTGCACCAGCAGGTCCACCACGAGCGAAGCACCGTTGGTGTCGCCCGGAACCGGCACCTTGTGGCCGCGGGGCGCGGGCTTCGCGAGATCTCGGTAGGGCCAGACCTTCTCGTTGCCGGTGTACATCAGGCCCTCGGTGCCGGGCTGGATGACGGCCTTCTCGGGGTAGTAGCTGCGCTCGAACTCGAAGCCGAGCGACTCGAGCCAGTCGCAGTGCTCGACGCTGCCGTCGCAGTAGGCGCGGACCTTCTCCGGCTCGGGGTGCGGGGTAACCGCCATGAGGTAGGCGTGCATCTCATCGGGGCTGTCGTCATGGCCCGTCGCGCGCTGCACGACGGTGCCGCCGCCGAGGTAGAAGTGCCCCCCTGCCATCGACGTCGTCCCGCCCGGGACGGCCGCGCGCTCGAGCACCAGCACGCGGGCCCCTGCCGCCGCCGCCTCAACCGCGGCGCACCCGCCGGCGATGCCGAACCCGACGACCACGACGTCGAACTCGTCGGACCAGGCCACGTCCGAAGCCGACAACAGGGCGGGGATCTCGGTGCTCAACGACGTGCCGCTCGGGTCATGCCCCGCAAGGTAGAACGTGTTGCACTTGTTGCGCTAGGGTCCGCCCACTCACCAGGAGGTAACGGTGGTTCTAGAGCGGTTCCGGCTCGACGGCAAGGTCGCGGTCGTCACGGGTGCCGGCCGTGGCATCGGCGCCGCCAGCGCCGTGGCTCTCGCCGAGGCAGGCGCCGATGTGGTGCTGTCGGCCCGCAGTGAGGACCAGCTGCAGCTGGTCGCCAAGCAGATCGAGGAACTCGGTCGGCGGGCGCTGATCGTGCCGGCCGACCTCAATGACCTCGACGCGGTCGCGGCCCTCGTGCCTGCTGCGGTCGAGGCCTTCGGTCGGCTCGACGTGGTCGTCAACAACGTCGGCGGGTCGATGCCCAAGGCCTTCGACCGCACCAACGCGCGCTTCCTGGAGGAGGCCTTCCACTTCAACGTGACGACGGCCCACGTGCTCACCCGGGCCGCCCTGCCGCACCTGCTGGCCGGCGGGGCCGGGTCCGTCGTCAACATCTCCAGCGTCATGGGGCGGGTTGCCGGCCGGGGCTACGTCGCCTACGGCACCGCCAAGGCCGCGCTCTCGCACTGGACCCGGCTGACCGCGCGCGACCTGGCGCCCAAGGTGCGGGTCAACGCGATCGCCGTGGGGTCGATCGCCACCTCGGCGCTCGAGATCGTCCTCGACGACGATGGCCTGCGCACCGCGATGGAAGAAGGCACTCCCCTGCGTCGGATCGGTGATCCTGACGAGATCGCCGCCACGGTGCTGTTTCTCGCATCACCCGCCGGCGGCTACGTCACCGGCAAGGTCATCGAGGTCGACGGCGGCCTCGAGGGCCCCAACCTCGACATGGGACTGCCCGACCTCTGAAGGAGAAGGACATGACCTACCGCGTCGTCGCCTGGAGCACCGGCAACGTCGGCCGCCATGCCATCGCCGGCATCGACGCCCGCCCCGACCTCGAGCTGGTCGGTGTCTGGGTCTCGAATCCCGACAAGGCCGGCCGGGACGCCGGGGAGCTGGCCGGGCTGGGCCGCGACCTCGGGGTCCTCGCGACCAGCGACGTCGAGGAGATCCTCGCTCTCGCACCCGACTGCATCGTCAACACCGCAATGGCGGACCATCGGATCTTCGAAGCGCTCGGGGACCTCGAGCGACTGCTGCGGGCCGGCATCAACGTCGTCGCGAGCGGCCCGGTCTTCCTGCAGTTCCCCAGCGGCGATGCGGCCGGGCTGGCCGACGGGGTCCGCAAGGCAGCCGCGGACGGTGGCGCGTCGCTGTGGGTCAACGGCATCGACCCGGGCTTCGCCAACGACTGGATGGCCCTGACGCTGACCTCGATCAGCGAGCGCATCGAGCAGGTCCGGGTCTCCGAGGTGCTCAACTACGCCACCTACGACCAGGGCATGATCGTCTTCGACGTAATGGGGCTGGGCCGCCCCATGGATGACGTGCCGATGCTGCTCCAGCCCGGCGTCCTGACGATGGCCTGGGGATCCGTCGTCCACCAGCTGGCGGCCGGCCTCGACGTCGAGCTCGACGAGGTCGTCGAGTGGTACGAACGGCTGCCCGCTCCGGAGACCTTCGAGATCGCCAGCGGCACGGTCGAGAAGGGCACCGTCGGCGGACTGCACTTCGAGGTGCGCGGCATGAAGAACGGCAAGGCCGTGATCGTGCTCGAGCACGTCACGAGGTTGCACGACGACGTCGGACCGGACTGGCCGCAGCCGGCCGGCCACGGCTGCTACCGCGTGCAGGTGATCGGCGAGCCCAACTACACCCTCGACCTGCAGCTGATGGGCACCGACGGCGACCACAACACCGCTGGTCTCAAGGCCACCGCCATGCGACTGGTCAACGCCGTCCCCGCCGTCGTCGCCGCGCCCCCGGGCTTGCTCACGGCGCTGGACCTGCCGCTCATCACGGGCAAGGGGCTCGTCGTCACGTGATCGACTGACCGCCCAGCTCCAGACCCTGCGCCAGCACCGCCAGCGTCAGCACGAGGCGCTGCCGGGCGTCACTGGTCGACAGCCCGGTCAGGGCTTCCATGCGGGCCAGCCGCTTCACCACCGTGTTGCGGTGGCAGTACAACCGCTGGGCCGCATGGGTCGGCGAGCCACCGACAGCCAAGACCGCCGCCAAGGTCTCCAACAGGGCGGCGCGCTCGCGTGGGCGAAGGGCGAGCACCGGCCCCAGCACCTCGGTGACGAGGTACGACGCCACCTCACCGCTGCTCACCAGTACCGCCTCGGGCAGCCGGTCCGCGAGCTCGACCAGGCCGACGTAGTCCGCCGGCAGCGTCCGCAGCGCCGCCTCGGCCAGGCGGAAAGCGTCGCCGACTGCGGCCGCGCCGCGCACGAC
>JBKKBU010000065.1:0-3170 GCA_046713755.1 Mycobacteriales bacterium | reverse complement strand
GCGTAGGAAATCGACTACGGAGTGACGTGGAACCGTCTGCTGCCTTCATTCAGGGGGGATTCAGATACTGCATTGGCGAAGGGCCATGTGTTCCTCGCTCCAGGAGCTGTTGGAATGGACATCGTTGCGTTGATCGTCGTCGTTTCTGCGACTCTGAGTTCGGTCGTTGTGGCCGCGATGACCTTGCGCGCCATGGCGCAAGACAACGACGAGCTCAGCGCCTTCGTCGGTTTCGGCTACTCGCCCCTCAAAGATTGAAATGCACGACAACCAGAAGGATTTCCAATGAACCGCCACCTTACGTTCAAGTCGACCGTGTTTGCCTCGGCTCTGCTCGCCGCGTGCCTGGCGAGCCCGATGGCACGTGCCGCCACGATGGCCAAGCCCGATTACGACGCTGGCAAAGCGCGTATCAAGGCCAGCGAAAAGAGCGATCGAGACGCATGCAAAACGAGCACGGGCAACGCCAAGGATGTTTGCGTCGAGGAAGCCAAGGCGAAGGCCAAGGTGGGTCTGGCCGAACTGGAGTCGTCATACACCGGCAAGCCGCGCGACCAAGCCAAGCTCGCTGAAGTGCGAGCCGAGTCGGCCTATGCCGTGGCCAAGGAACGCTGCGATGACCAAACCGGCAATGCCAAGGACGTGTGCATCAAGGAAGCCAAGGCGGCACAGGACAAAGCCAAGGCCGACGGCAAGATGAACAAGAAGGTGGCCGAAGCGCGCAAGGATGCCACCGTAGACAAGCGCGAGGCCGACTACAAGGTGGCGAACGAACGCTGTGGCGCGATGGCGGGTGCACCGAAAGACGCTTGCGTCGCTGAAGCCAAAGCGCGCTTCGGCAAGAGCTGACCGATGCACGCAGCCCTTTCCGCACCGGTCGGCTTGCCAGCTGCCGCGGTGATGTTTCCGACGCCGGTGCGCAGCACAACGCGCAACGCGGCGTCGATGCGGCTGACTTGCGTGCGCGAGCGCGGACGCGTTGTCGACTTCCGCTGGGACTATGCCAATGCCACGGCGGCGCGCCTGATGCAGACGCATCCGCTGCACTTGATTGGCAAGGCTTTGCGGGAAGCGGGCGGGCCGTTGGGTCATCCGGCCTTGATCGAGCGCTATCGGCGCGTCGTCGAGCATGGCAACACCCAGACTTTCGAGCAGGTGCATGCGCTGGCGGGCGGTCAGGATCTCGTGCTGCACCGAATCGTGCGGTCGGGCGATGGCGTGCTAGTCTGTCTGACCAATCTCAGCGCCCAACGCCGACAGCAACTGATGCAGCTTGCCGCCCGGCCGCAGCGCGCCCCTTCGATCGCACAACGGAGTCCCTACTGATGACCGCCACCGCCACTCCCACCACCGGCCAGCACGTGCTGCCGCCCCTGCCATTTGCCAAGGACGCTTTGGATCCAGTCATTTCCGCCAAGACGCTCGAGCACCACCACGGCAAGCACCACCAGACCTATGTCGACGCTCTAAACAAGCTCGTGGCTGGCACGCCCTACGAGGGCAAGTCGCTGGAGGACGCGATCTCGGCTGCAAAGAAAGACGGCAAGACGGCGATCTTCAACAATGCAGCGCAGGTGTGGAACCACACGTTCTACTGGAACAGCCTCAGCCCGCAAGGCGGCGGCGAACTGCCTGCAGCGTTGAAGCCGCTGGTCGATGCAGCGTTCGGCAGCGTCGATGCTTGCAAAGCGGCGCTGTTGGCGGCTGCCGTCGGCCGCTTCGGCAGCGGCTGGGTGTGGCTGGTGCAAGACGGCGGCAAGCTGCGCATCGTCGACACCGGCAATGCCGAGCAGCCCGACGCATCCTGCAAGCCTTTGCTGGTGGTCGACGTGTGGGAACACGCGTATTACATCGACTACCAGCAACGTCGTGCCGATCACGTCAAAGCCGTTGTCGACAAACTCCTCAACTGGCGCTTTGCTGCCGATAACTTGGGATGAGGGTGATGACGGACTCGTCGGTTCCGACCCAGCAAGCCGTCGGCGGCTGGCTGGTGACTTTGCTGGCCTTGCTGGCCCTGTTGGCACTCAGCGCTTGCGATCGCAAGCCGTCGGATCCACCGCAACCGAAGTCGACGATGAACACGCCCGTCGCAGTGACGCCCGCTATGGCCAGTACGTCCGGTACGCCGGACCCGTCTGTGCCGTCGGCAACAGCGACGGTGGTGGCAAAGGGCGAGCCGGCTGCTTTAACCGCTCGCGACGAACCTGCAAATCGGCCGCTGGACGGTTTGACCAAAGCGCAGGAATCCAACGCCATGCCGATGCCGGGCCAGGTCAACAACCATTCGACCACCGCGAACGACAGCGGCAAGCGCAGCGCCAGTTCGCCCTGACGCGCGATCTGGCATTCGACCCCGCGTCGGTGGCAAACCTGCCTCAGGTCAGCGGTCCCGCGTTCTTGCGCTTGGCGACACCTGTTTTTGTCTCGACCGGTTGGGTTGCAAGAACGCCAGGACCGAACACCTCCTCCAGCGACTTTTGCTCGGGCAGGATGTAGACGACGCTGCGGCGCGTGGCCATGGCGGGGCTGAGCTGGGTCTCGTAAAAAGCCTTGGGCACGTTGATGCAGCCGAACGAGATGCGGTTGTCGCTGGCGGTCTTCGAGGCCAGCCGCTGGAGACGGCGTTCGGCTGCAACCGCAGGACGCACGCGGTGCATCGACACGGCAGCGTCGTAGTCGACCCACACGATCTCTTCGCCTTGGTTGTTCTTGCCGTGCTCGGCCACAAAGCGACCAGCGGGCGTGGTTTTCTCAAGCGGCAACACCAGAGACAAAGGCCGATCTCCAATCCCGGGCGCTGTGTCGTCGCCCGATGCGGCCCCGAGCAGGACGGGCGAGCTGCCACGCATGCGCGCCTGCGCATCGAAGACGTACAGCATGGCTTCGCGCTTGTCGATGATCACGAAGCTTTGCCGGCCGTGGTCCTGCGTCTCTGCAACCCAGATAGCGACGCTGCGCGCCGCCGGGCTGACTGTCGCACCGCCGAACTCGGCCGCAATTGCCGGCACTCCGGACAAGACCAGCGCTGTAGCGACCGCGGTTCGGACCCACCGCATCGGGGACAGGAAAGCGTCATTAACGCGCCGAAAATGAATCTGCATGGTGACCTGCTGATGAAAAAAACGCCGCAAACCCATGAGGTCGACGGCGTGGGGAGTGGGATGGGG
>JBKKBU010000064.1:0-4166 GCA_046713755.1 Mycobacteriales bacterium | reverse complement strand
CGGTGACGAGGCTGCCCTTGCCGACTCCGGAGGGGCCGGCAAGAACCGTCAGGCGGGCGGTCACTCGCCCGCGAACTCCCGCTCCAGGGCCTCTCGCTGCTTGCTCCCGAGGCCACGCACCCGCCTCGAGGGGCTGATCTCCAGCTTTTCCATGATTTTCTGCGCGCGGACCTTGCCGACCCCCGGCATCGCCTCGAGCACCGCCACGACCTTCATCTTCCCAACGACATCGTCGGACTCACCGCTCCGGAGCACCTCAGCCAGGCTGGTGCTGCTCGACTTCAGCCGGACCTTGAGCGAGGCGCGCGCCCGCCGGGCGGCCGCGGCCTTCTCGAGGGCGACGGCGCGCTGCTCGGGCGTGAGGGTCGGCAGTGCCACGCGTCCCCCACTCCTTCAGGTCGTCCATGGTGTCGTGCTTGGTGTCGTGCTTGGTGTCGTGGTTGGTGTCGTCGACTGGAGCCGCGGCCGAGTCGGCGTGCGTCCAGAAGGCGCGAACCTAGCGACACCGGGCCAGGCGAGGCAATCCCGGGGGGGCACTCACTGCTGCTCAGGCCAGGCGGAGCGAGGCGGCGATCTGCTGGGCGGCGGCACCGACGTCGGGCGCGCCGGTGATGGGACGGCCGATGACGAGCAGGTCCGCGCCGTCCGCGAGCGCCTGTGCCGGAGTGGCAACGCGGGCCTGGTCACCGAGATCCGCGCCGATCGGACGCACCCCTGGTGTGATGAGCGTGATGCCCGGTCCGACCTCGGCCCGCACCAGCGCGACCTCCTGTGGCGAGCAGACCAGCGCACCGGCACCCGCACCGCCGGCCAGGGCCGCGAGCCGGCGGACGGCGTCCGACGGCGGCCCCGCCAGGCCCACCGCGTCGAGGGCCTCGGCCGACATCGAGGTCAGGACCGTGACGGCCGCGATGGTGACGTCAGGCGCCGCCTCGACCGCCGCCCGCCCCATGTCGGCACCGCCGGTGGCGTGGACGGTGAGATAGGTCGGCTTCAGCCGCGCCACCGAACGGGCCGCCCCCGCGACGGTGTTGGGGATGTCGTGCAGCTTGAGGTCGAGGAACAGCCCGACGCCACTGCCGCCCCGCACGGTCTCCACCGCGGTGGGGCCGACGCGGCAGAACAGCTCGAGGCCGATCTTGACGACGCTGACGTAAGGCGTCACCGCCTGCGCCCAGCGGGCGGCGGTCTCGACATCCGGCGCGTCGAGAGCGACGGCGATCGGCGCGGTGCCGGCCACTCAGGCCTCCACTTGCTGGTCGCCGACCGGGTCGGGGTCCTCGGGGATGTGCAGGTCCGGCGGCCGGTGCGCGAACCCGACGGCGTCGGCTAGTGAGGCAAAACCGCGGGCGGCGAGGGCGTGGGCGAGCTCGTGCAGGACGCGGACCGGCGCGGTCGGGTCCCCGAAGATCGTGGTCCCGACGCTCACCGCAGACGCGCCTGCGAGGACGAACTCCAGCGCGTCGAGTCCGGTCCTGATGCCGCCCATCCCGAGGATCGGCAGGTCAGGCATGGCCTGGTGGATCTGCCAGACGCAGCGGACCGCAACCGGCCGGATAGCCGGGCCGGACAGCCCACCGGTGACGCCGCCGAGGGCCGGCCGCATCGTGGTCGGGTCGATGACCATGCCCAGCAGGGTGTTGATGACCGACAGCCCGTCGGCGCCGGCTCCCCGGCAGGCCTCGGCGATGGCGACGATCGACGTCACATCCGGGCTGAGCTTGGCGAACACCGGCACCTTGGGGTCGGTGGCCCGCTTGACCGCCTGGACGACGGCCGCCGCCGCCATCGGGTCGCAGGCGAAGACCTGGCCGCGGTCCTCGACGTTGGGACAGCTGATGTTGACCTCGATCATCGCCAGACCAGGGCGGCCGCGCAGCTTGCTGGCCAGCCTGGCGTAGTCCTCCACGGACCCGCCCGCGATGGAGACCACTGCTCGCACACCGCGGTCGGCGAGCCAGGGCAGGTCCTTGTCGAGGAAGGCGTCGATCCCCGGACCCTGGAGGCCGATCGAGTTGAGCATCCCGCTCGGTGTCTCCGCCATCCGTGGCGTCGCGCGACCGGCGCGCGGCGCCAGCATGATCGACTTGGTGACGATGCCGCCCAGGTCGGTCACCGGGAAGAACTGGTCCAGCTCCTGGCCCGCGGCGGCGCAGCCGGAAGCGGTGAACACCGGGTTGGCGAAGGTCGCCCCGGCGAGGCGGGTGGTCAGGTCCACGTCCGGCAGGGTCGGCGCCGCGTCGGTGCGGATGGTCAGGATGTCCGCCATCAGTGCGCCACCCCCGATCCCACGGTGTCAGCGGGCACGGTGCCGACGTCGTCCCACCGCACCCGGTCACCGAGGAACACCGGCCCCTCGACGCAGGAGCGCACCATGCGGGTCAGCCCGTCGTCCCCGATGACCGGCAGCACGCAGGTCATGCAGACGCCGATACCGCAGGCCATCGACTCCTCGACAGCGACCTGAGCCGGGATCCCGCGCTCGGCGGCGAGCGCCGAGACTGCCCGGAGCATCGCCATGGGACCGCACGCGTAGATGACCTCGGAGCCGGTCCGGTCGAGCACGGCTGGCAGCACGTCGGAGACGCGGCCCCGCTCCCCGACGGACCCGTCGTCGGTCGTGACCGCGATCGACGAGGACATCCGCTTCGCATCGAGCTGGCCGAAGAGCTTGTCGCCGGAAGCAGCCCCGAGCACGAAGTCCACCCGCGAGCCGCGCTCGCGCAGCGCGGCCGCCAGCGGTAGCAGCGGAGCTGAGCCGTAACCGCCGCCGACCAGCGTCGCCGTCACGGGTTGCGTCGGCATGCGGAACGGCTTGCCCAGCGGTCCGATGATGTCGAGCTTGTCCTGCGGCCGCTGCCGCGCCAGCCAAGCCGTGCCCTTGCCGTGGACCGCGAAGATGATCTCCAGGGTCCCGCCGTAGACGCCGCGCTCCTTGACGTCGTAGACCGCAAAGGCCCGCCGTAGCAGCATCGCGGAATCGGGGCCGCCGACCTGCACGGCGACGAAGTGCCCGGGCTTGGTGAGCTCGGCGATGCCGGGGGCGACGACCGTCAGTGCGTTGTAGGCGCCGACCTTGCGGATCGACAGCACCTCACCCTGGACCTGGACGGGCATCAGTGGGCTCCTCTCGCGAGCGCGGCCTTGAGCAGGGCGTGGTGCTCCTGCAACGACCGCACCCCGATGTCACCACGGACCAGCGCCTCGATGCCCTGGACGCAGGCGGCGGCACCCTGGATCGTCGTGATGCAGGGAACCCCACGCGTGACCGCTGCCGTCCGGATCTCGTAGCCGTCCAGCCGGCTGCCGACGCCGAACGGCGTGTTGAAGATCAGGTCGATGTCGCCCGCCAGCACCATCGGCACGACATCGTCCCCACGCCCTTCGCTGTGCTTGCCGACGACCGTCACGGCGACCCCGTTGCGGCGTAGGACGTCGGCGGTGCCGGCGGTTGCGAGGATCTCGAAACCGAGGTCGGCCAGCCGCTTGACCGGGAAGATCATGGCCCGCTTGTCGCGGTTCGCGACGCTGACGAACACCCGACCCTTGGTCGGCAGCTCGCCGTACGCCGCCGCCTGCGACTTCGCGAAGGCGGTGCCGAACACCGCGTCGATACCCATCACCTCACCGGTGGACTTCATCTCCGGACCGAGCACGGTGTCCACCCCGCGGAACCGCCCGAAGGGCAGCACCGCCTCCTTGACCGAGATCGGGGCGTCGTACGGCAGGTCCGCTCCGTCGCCCGTGGCCGGCAGCATCCCCTCGGTGCGCAGCTCGGCAATCGTCGCCCCCAACATGACGCGGGCGGCTGCCTTCGCGACCTGGACCGCCGTGGCCTTGCTGACGAACGGCACCGTGCGGCTGGCCCGCGGGTTGGCCTCGAGGACGTAGAGGACGTCGTCCTTGAGGGCGTACTGCACGTTGAGCAGCCCGCGGACCCCGACGCCGTCGGCGATGACCAGGGTCGACTCCCGGATCCGCTCAAGATCGGCTTTGCCCAGCGTGATCGGGGGCAGGGCGCAGGCCGAGTCCCCGGAGTGGATGCCGGCCTCCTCGATGTGCTCCATGACGCCGGCGAGGTAGAGGTCGGTCCCGTCGTAGAGGGCGTCGACGTCGATCTCGATCGCGTCCTCGAGGAACCGGTCGACCAGGACGGGGGTATCGGG
>JBKKBU010000063.1:0-16003 GCA_046713755.1 Mycobacteriales bacterium | reverse complement strand
GCTGATGAGCATCCGGACCGCCACACTGCGGACCCAGGCCTCGGGGTCGTCGTACGCCCGGACCCGGTCCCAGCGCGGCAGGAGCTTCAGGAACGCGTCCTGCGCGATCTCCTCGGCGTCTGCCCGCGACCCGCCCATCGCGGCCAGCAGCCCGACCAGGCGAGGGCAGGTCGCGGCATAGAACACCGCGACGTCGTCCTCGGTCGCGTCGTCGCGGCTCACAGCACTAACACGCGTTGCTCGACGCCTAGGTTCCCGTGGGCGCCGATGCATTCATAGCGAATGTGAAAAGACGTCTTAGATCTGGCACAGATCTGGCACAAACGCACTACGAGCCCCTCCGCCGGAGGTACTCTCGAAACGTCATAGGCCTTCTGACCTGGGCCTTTGCTGCTGAGCGGGCGACGGGAATCGAACCCGCACTGTCAGCTTGGGAAGCTGATGTTCTACCATTGAACTACGCCCGCGGGAGGGTCGCGAAGACCCTGCGGACGGCACTCTACTAGCCTCCGCCCATGCTGCTTTCCGACCGCGATCTCAAGGCTGCCCTCGCCGCCGGCGAGCTCGGCTTGTCGCCGTACGACGAGGCGATGGTGCAGCCCAGCAGCATCGACGTGCGCCTCGACCGCTACTTCCGGGTGTTCGCCAACCACCGTTACACCCACATCGACCCCGCGGCGGAGCAGGACGACCTCACCGAGCTCGTGGAGCCTGAAGGTGAGGAGCCGTTCATCCTGCACCCGGGTGAGTTCGTGCTCGGCAGCACCCTCGAGGTCATCAGTTTGAGCGACAAATTAGCCTCCCGACTGGAAGGAAAGTCGAGTCTCGGCCGGCTGGGGCTTGTCACACACTCGACGGCGGGATTCATCGACCCAGGTTTCAGCGGTCACGTGACACTCGAGCTCTCGAACCTCGCGAACCTGCCGATCAAGCTCTACCCCGGCATGAAGATCGGGCAGATCTGCGTCTTCCAGCTGTCGTCGGCGTCGGAGCACCCCTACGGGTCGAGCGTCTACGGCTCCCGCTACCAGGACCAGCGGGGCCCGACGCCGTCGCGCTCGCACCTCCGGTTCAACCGCACCCCGACGCTGTAGCGCGTCAGGCGCAGCTCTTCGCGCCCACGACGTACGACGTGTTGGTACTGCCTGCGTCTGAGCCGCCGTAGGTGCCGACCCCGCCACCGCTGGCGTAGGCAGTCGCGCCGGACCAGGCGTGCCCGCGGACGCGAGTCAGCGATCGGCCCAGTCCGCCGTCCACGCGGAAGGCGTCGACCGCTACCTGCATCCGGATGATGCCGCGCACGTCGTCGACGGCTCCTGTGACCGTCGTGGCTACTCCCTCCGCTGCCGACGCGGTCGAGTCGTCCTCGCCGCCGGCAACGACGCGGTAGAGGGTGAACAGGTCGCCGCCGGTGCGGGAACGCTCGGCGAAGGCGATGTAGCGCTCGGTCGCGGTGGAGAACGCCAGTTCCCAGCTGTGATCAAGGTAGCCGGTGCCGCCCTCGGGGTTGCGGCCCTTCACCCGGATCACCAGGGTCAGTGCCTTGCGGTCGCTGCCCAGGTCGGCCGACAGCAGGTCGACGACCTGGCCGTCCTCGACCGGCTTGGTGGCGTCCCCCATCCCGAGGAACTCGGCGTCACCGGCCGGGTCGACGAGCAGGTTCTTGCAGGCAGGAGCTGCCCCTGCGGACGGGACGACGACGACGCCGACGAGAGCGATGGCGAGCAGGGCTGTGCGCATGCGGGTCCTCCGGGGTGACGTGGTGTCAGGGAGAGCCCGGGCAGCCCCTGCGGGTTCGGTCAGGCGCGCTGTCGGCTGTCGGTTGGCGTTCGGTAGTCGCGTACGCCGGGCACCAGCAGTGGCAGCAGGGTGCTGACGACCAGCACGGCGATCGCGACGACGAGGACCGGCTCGTCGCCCACCGCGTCGACGACCGGGCCGGTCAGGGCAAGGCCCAGCGGCAGCAGCGCGAGGCTGCACATCCAGTCGAGTGAGATGACGCGGGCGAGCAGCTCGCGCGGCACGTCGACCTGCAGCGAGCTCTCCCAGTAGACGAGGAACGGCCCGAAGCCCAGGCCCGCCGCGAACCACATGGCGGCGAGGACCGGGACGCTCGCGTCCAACAGCAGACCGAGCGGCTCGAGGGCGAACAGCAGCAGTCCGAGCGTCCCCCACTGGCCGGCGTGGGCTGGCCGCCAGCGACCGGCGACGAGGGCTCCGAGCAGTCCGCCGGCGGCCCCGACGGCCAATACGAAGCCGAAGTCGCCCGTGCTGCCGGTGGTCTCCTTGACGGCGATCGGCAGCAAGATGGTGGCGGGCGCGACGCAGAACAGCAGTTGAACCGTCGCCATGCCCAAGATGGCTGCGATCCAGGGCCTTTGACGTACGGCGGTGATGCCCTCGCCCATCTCGCGCAGGACCCGTCGACGCGGGCTCGGCTCGTGCTCCGGCTCGCGGACCCGCAGCAGGGTCAGCAGCGAGACGCCGAAGGTGACCGCGTCGACGACGAACAGCACCTCGACGCTCGTGACGGCGACGAGCACCCCGCCGAGCCCTGGGCCCAGCACCATCGCCAGGTGGGTGCTCGCCGACGACAGCGCGTTGCCCGGCCCGAGCTGGTCGGCCGGCAGCACGGTGGGAAGCAGTGCGCCGTACGCCGGGCGGAAGAACGCCTCGCCGGCCCCGACGGCGAAGGTGAGAGCGGCGAGCACCGGGACGGGCGGGCCGCTGGCGGCGGCCAGCAGCAGGCCGACGACTGCGACCAGCCTGACGGCGTCGGCGCCGATGAGCACCCGCACGCGCGGTAGGCGGTCGGCCCAGACCCCGCCGAGCAGCGCGAACAGCACGAGCGAGGCGAACCGCGCGGCCAGCACCAGTCCGAGATCGCCGGCACTGCCGCCGCCGTCCAGGACGAGGACGGCGACCGCGATGGGGAAGAGCTGGTCGCCGATCGAGCTGATCGCCTGCCCGGTGAACAGCCACCGGAAGTCGCGGGAGGCGCGGAGTGGGTCGGTGATGCGACTCATGCGTCCGACATCCCGAAGATGGCGACGGTGGCGTTGACCTTGCGGGCACCCTCGGTGCGCGGCGGCAGGGCCTGGTCGTGCAGCAGCCGCAGGGCGTCGCGGACCCGGTCGCGGACCTCGACGCGCACCTCGTCGGTGACCCACAGCTCGGCGTCGGCGAAGGTCGAGGGGGCTTTCAGGTCGACCATCGCGGCGCGGCGCCGGAGCTCCTCCGACAGCGCCGCCGTCAGCAGTTGCCGCCCCTCGACGGTCTCGCCCTCCGGCCGGTGCTGGTCGCTCGTCGGCCGGTAGCGGCGCTCCTTGCCACCTCGGTTGGTGCGCTCCTCGACGACCTCGACGAGGCCGGCCGCGAGCAGCTGACGCAGGTGGTAGCTGGCCGCGGCGTGGGCAAGGTCCAGCTCGCGCGCGACCTCGGCGGCGCTCATCGCGGATCCGGTGAGTAGGGAGAGCAGGCGCAGTCGCAGCGGGTGGGCAAGGGCACGCAAGTACCCGTCTACTCCCCAAGACATGTTGGGGAGTCTAGCGGAGGGTGACGTGGCTGCTCCGAACGGTGGTTCGCCTGATCGGCTGAATGGGTGTCGGATACCCGACATTTCCTGACACATCTCCTTGCGCTGTACGTCACAGGGAGTAGCGTCCGCGTCCTTCGAGGGGGGCCTTGATCTCGGCGCGCGCTGCGCGCCTTGTCTCCCCGTATCGACCGGGGGGTCGTTGCATGTCCCGCAACCGTCGTTTCTTCCGTCCTGCCATGGCGAGCGTCGTCGCCGTTGCCACCGGCGTGGCCTACGTCGGGATCTCGGTCCCGGTCAGCCCGGCCCGTGCGGCCGACTCGGAGACGACAGCGCTGCTGGCGCTGCTCGACGACCTCGACGCCTTCGTGCCGGGACTCGCCGCAGTGGGGGCGCTCGGCGAGACCATCCCCACGCTCGGGGTCTCCCCGGGCAGCCCGGCCGGTCTCGGGCTGGCCGACCTGATGTCGTTGTCGCGCGTGGTCCTTGACGCGGCCGGGCTGGCGACAGCGACCGACGTCGGCGACTTCGTCGGCGCCGTTGACGGCGCGAACGGCCCCATCAGCGGCGGCCGGACGGTCAGCTTCACGGCTTCCGAGACGACCCCCGGCTCGATCACCGTGACCATGGCGGTCAGCAAGGACATCGCGAGCACGGCGCTTGACATCGCCGGGACCGAGCCGATCGGTCCCGGCTACCCGCCGTTCAGCTTGACCAGCAGCGGCGGCGTCGCGCTGGAGCTCGACCTCTCGGCATCGTTCGGCTTCAACTACATCCCCGGCGGGGCCGGTCCTGCTTGGCTGACCACGCCCAATCTGTCCATTGCAGCGGCTGGCACCTTCGCCACACCGCTCGACGTACCTGGTGGCCTGGGAATCCTTGGCATCGAGCTCGGTGCCGGCTCGACCTTCGCCCTGAACGCCACCGTGATGGCCGCTTTCGAGGACCCCAACAACGACGGCAAGCTCTACTTCGACGAGCCTGGCGGCGGCAACGACACCGATGGCGAGTTGTCCGCGGCCGGCGCCGGCGCGGGACTGGTGACTGCCTCCCTGACCGCTGGCAGCGTCAACGCCAATCTCAATGTCGTGGCCGCGCCGAGCACGTTCTTCTCGTTGCCGACAGCTACCGCAACCGTCACGGTCGCCGGCGACCTCGACGCCGGCACGCTCGACGTCACCTTCGCCTCGGGCGCCTTCGACGCGATCCGTGGGTTCCTCACGCTGAGCACCCGCGACCTCGCCCAAGGCCTCGCCTCTGCCGCCACGACCGTCATGGGACTGCAGAACGCCACCGGCGTGAAGTTGCCTTTCATGCGGGGTGACTACGGCAATGCGATCGGCGCCGTGCAGGCCATCGCCAACTACCTCGAGGCCACCGTTCCTGAGCCGACCAGCAGCTCACCGCTGCCGGGCCTGCCGACCTTCACGTCGTTGCAGGACCTGCTGGAGGAGCTGGACGCGCTCACCGGCGCGGACGAGGTCAGCATCCCGGTGCCGACCTATGACGAGGTCAACCACAAGGTGCGCTTCCAGATCGACATCGTGCGATCAACCACGGTCGGCGCGATCGACCTCAACCCGCTCGAGGACCCGGTCTCGGGAGCCCTCGCCACCTACACAGCCACGACGCTCACCGACGACGGCGGCGCGACGTTCGGCCCTGAGCTCATCGGCCGACAGGTCGCCGCAGGCACCTCCAGTGGCGTCATCGCCAGCGTGGCCGGCAACGTCCTCACGCTCAGCCCCGACCCGGTGACGAGCGACCAGAACCCGACACCCACCAACTTCTGGAACGGCGGGACGCCGTCCAACGACTCCGGCTACAGCATTGCCGCCGGTGACCCGAAGATCGGCGCGGTCGAGCTGGGCAACGCCCTCGAGGCCGACGGATCCGGTGCGATCAGCAATGCCAACGCGAAGTTCGCGCAGGCAACGGTGACGCCCGGCTTCGAGCTGCACCTCCCGATCGTGCTCGACCTCGTCGACCCCAACGTCACGGACTGCGATCCCGGGCCCGGCACAGCGGCCTGCCCGTTCTCGCACACGGCGAACGGCATCACGCAGATCATCCCGGCCCTCCCGCTGCCCGCCGACCGGATCAAGCTCAATGTGGACGGCTTCGGGCTCACCGCCGACGCCGACATCTCGACTGCGGTCGACATCGACGCGACCGTCGGGTTCCTCGGCGTGAAGGTGAAGGGCAGCCTCAAGGCCTGCACCGTCTCAGGGCTGGTCAACGCTCAGTGTGTCGGCGCGAAGAACGCGGCTGACCACCTGCTCACGCTCGGCCTCAAGCCGGCCGCCGACTTTGCTGGCGAAGATGCGCAGGGAGACATCTCCTTCAGCACCCTGGTCACCGAGCTCACCGCGGCGCTCTATGCCAACTCCCCGGCCACCGTCCTGGACCTCGCCGTCGCGGGCCAGGCGTACGCCAACCTCACCGTCGAGGTCCCCGGCGCCCCGGCGTTCTTCGGCGGTACTGCCCCGAGCGCCTCCGTCGAGGTGTTCCTGCCGGACATCACCAACCCGACGGTCTTCACCGTCACCCCGGGCACCAACATCGGCGACCTCGGAAGCTTCAACCTCGACACCAGCAACCCGCTCGCCCTGTTCGGCGCGCTGTTGGCCGACCTGCAGGCATTGCAGGGGATCATCGGCGACTTCCCCGGCTCGGGAGCACTCGACAACGACATTCCGCTGGTGGGCAAGTCCTTCAATGAGGTCATCGGAGCAGGGGCTGCCGGCAGCGGCGCCGCAGTGAGTTACACCGACATCGCTGCTGTTCCGGCTGCACCCCCGGCACCCGCCGTCCCGGCCCTGACAGTGCTGGCCGACACCAGCAAGACCTTCGACAAGTCCTACGTCGGCCGCACCGTCCGGGTCGGCTCGCAGGAGTCCCGGGTGTTCGGCTTCGACCCCGGCAACGCAGACCAGCTGGTGCTCAAGCCTGCGCTGGTACCGGCGCCGGCCGCTGGGACCGGCTACACCTCCGACTCGGAGCTGCAGGGGCTCATCAACACCTTGCAGGAAGCCTCCAGTCCCAACCTGCAGGCCATGCTCGCCACGCTGGCCGAGAAGCTCGGCGTGGGCAGCGGCGCGACCTTCGAGGTCCTCCCGGGCGCCGGGCCGGCCCCGGACACCCTGAAGCTCAAGCTCGACTGGAAGCGCTCGTACGTCAACCAGGCCCCGATGGACCTGAAGTTCCAGTTCCCCAGCGGGACTGACCGCTCGCTGATCGGCGCGCAGGGCTCCGGCATCGTGACGACGACTGCCTCGGGTGAGGTCAAGGTCTCGCTGCTCATCCCCCTCGACCCGGCCACGCTGGCCAATCCGGCAGCAGCGCTGATGGTCGACCCGACGGAGTCGTCGGTGAAGGCCGGCGTCACCGTCAACGGCGACGGGATCCGCTTCGCCGCCAACCTCGGGCCCTTCAAGGCCACCCTCGGCAATGCCTTGCCCGCAGCTGCAGGCACCGAGCTGCGCGCCGGCGTCGGGGTCTCGCTGACCAGTGATGCGACCGCGCCGCAGACCCTGTCCGCCTTCGCCGGCGGCTTGACCAGCGGCGTCACCGGGGCCGGTGCCGAGTGCGCCGGTGTGTCATCCACCGTCGATCTTGCTCTGTGCGCCAAGTTCCCGCTGTTCATCAACGGGGCGACGACCGGCAGCACGCCGGAGACCAGCAACATCGTCGTCCGGCTGCCCCTCGACACCGGCAGTCTGACCAACACCCTCAACCCCCTCGGCGCCCAGGTCGATGGGCATGACCGCATCGAGTTGCCGGACAACCTCTCGGCGACCTTGGCGGCAGCGGCCCTGAGCCTGCTCTCCTTCGGGGACGGATTCGCCGGCTACCTGGAGTTCGCCGAGACCGCGTTGCGGACGGCGTCCTTCGAGGGCAAGCTGCCGTTGATCGGTAAGGATCTCCAGGCCGGCGCCGACTTCCTCGGCGAGGTCCGCACCGAGCTCGAGCCGATCTTCGCGGCTGCCCCGACGGACACGACCGCCGGCGCCATCCGCACCTTTGCCAGGAACCAGTTGAAGGATGCCCTTCCGACGACGGGCCCGCAGTTCACGATCGATGTGACCTGCGCCAACCCCATGCAGTCGGCCACCACTCCTGGCGTGACCAAGCACGGCACCGGGAGTGGGACCAGCTACGAGTACAAGGTTGCGGCCTACACGACGGTGGACGGTGCGCTGGTCTACACAGCGGCCAGTCCGGCCTCGGCGGCCATCGACCACGCGGCCACCCTGACGACGACGGAGTACGTGGCCGTCACCTGGGCCGTCGTCAACGGGGCGACCGGCTATGTCGTCCTCCGCAGTGTCGGCGGCGGGGCCTACTACCAGATCCACGACGCCGGCAACACCCTGGCGTTCGACGACAAGGGAGCGGCGAACGCGCCCGCGCCGTACGTCGACGTCCCGGCCGGTCCCGGGCCGTGCCCGGACGACACACCGGCCAACGAGGTCACCGGCTTCACCATCGAGGTCTCGATCGGGCAGGGCAAGCCGACCCTGAAGGGCTGCGTGAACGACGCGTCCCTGCCTGGCACTGAGAACGACAACTGCCTCACGGCGGACATCCCACTGGACCTGGGCATCCCCGGACTGTCGATCAAGACGACCGACACCACAGCTCCGATCCAGGCGAAGGTCGGCTGGCGGCTCGACCTCAAGCTCGCGTTTGACAGAACTGCCGGCTTCTACGTCGACACGCAGGAGGGCCAGGACCCGGAGTTCATCGTGGGTGCCGAGCTCGACGTGCCAGACCTGGACGCCCAGTTGGCGTTCCTGAACATCCGGGAGACCAACAACGACACCGCGACGCCGGAGTTCCTGGGGACGTTCTCGGTCGACCTGCATGACAGCGACGGCAAGCTGGCGCTGGACCAGATCCTGAGCCCGGACGTGACCGACTTCGTCACGGCGACGCTCAATGCCAACGTCGACATCGACTGGCACCTGGCCGCCACGGTGGGCAGCGGCGCTGCCCTACCGGGGATCTCGACCGACTTCGCCTTGACCTGGGGCTGGAGCAACATCGATCCGTCGACCCTGGGCAACCTCAACATCGCCTTCAACAACGTCAAGCTCGACGCCGGCGAGTTCCTCGGCGAGGTGATCCGGCCGATCGTCGAGCAGGTCGTGAAGGTGTTCAAGCCGGTGCAGCCGGTCATCGACACCCTCTTCGAGCGGGTCCCGGTCCTGTCCGACCTGGCCGAGGCGGTGGGCGGCGATCCGATCACCATCGCCACCCTGGCCCAGACTTTCAGCACCCTGGCAGGGGGCCCCGATCTCCAGCCGTTCCTCGATGTCCTGAAGAACATCCGCGACCTGCTGAAGGCGCTCGACGGTGACTGCGCTCCGGATCCGTCGCCGTGCCTCGACGTCGGTGACTTCGAGCTGGTGAGCTCCAAGGCCATCGCGCAGGACGCCAATCCGGCGACGGCCAAGAGCCTCATCAACGAGGCGGCGCCGAGCTACAACAAGAACGTCAACCTGCTCGACCACGTCAACGGCAAGTCCTCTGCACCGATCAATCAGAACGGCGCGGACGCCGACCACGAGGGCTTCAGCTTCCCGTTCCTCGAGAAGCCTGAGAGCATCTTCGGCCTGCTGGTCGGGCAGGACGTCGACCTGGTGAAGTTCGACTCCGGCCCCCTGACCCTCGGCTTTGAGTTCCAGCAGTCCTTCGGGCCGGTCTACGCGCCGCCGCCGGTGAACATCGTCGTCGGTGGCGGGGCGTCCGTGACGCTCCGCATCGTCGCTGGCTTCGACACCTACGGAATCCGCACCGCGATCGAAAAGGGCAAGGTCGACGCGGGCGTGCTCGACAGCCTGTTCTTCTACACGACCGACGACGCGGGCAAGCCCATCCCGGTCGTGCAGTTCGAGGGCTACCTGCAGGCCGGCGCGTCGATCAGCCTCGTCGTCATCGAGGTCGGCGTCGTGGGCGGCGTGAAGCTGACCATCAGCTTCTACTGGAACGATCCCAACAACGACGGGAAGTTCCGGTTCAGCGAGTTCCTTGCCGCGGCTCTGACCAACCCGATCTGCCTGTTCACCGTCGGCGGTGAGTTGTCGCTGTTCATCAAGGTGTTCATCACGCTCGGGATCAGTCCGTTCAGCGTCACGTTCGACTTCGAGCTGGTCAACGTCGTGATCCTCGAGTTCAACCTCAAACCCGACTGCACCCCACCGCCACCCAAGCTCGGTGGCGTGAACGGCGACACCCTGTACCTGTTCGCAGGGAAGTTCGGCGGCCACGAGATCCGCGCTCCCGGCTACGGGTCGGACTACCCGTTCGACAACGACGGCGGTGCCGCCGAGGAGAAGTGGGTGATCCGCCAACACAAGGCAGTGCCGGCCATGGCGGCCGTTGCCGACCCGGATGGTGCCGGCCCGATCCTTGCGCAGTCCGCCAAGTCGGCGGAGCCTGCCAAGATCGTGGTGACGGCGCTCGGGATCAGCGAGGAGTTCCCCGACCCGGGCGGGAACACCATCCAGCACGTCGTCCTCGACGGTGACCCGGTGGATACCGGCAAGCTGGCTGTCACGTTCAACGGCGGTGACAAGGACACGCCGTTCAGCAAAAACGTTGTCGTCCGCACCGGTACTGGCGCGGACAACGTCCGCACCGGCATCGGCGGAGCCGTCGTCGACGCGGGCGGCGGCGCGGACCAGATCACGACGCTGGAGCGGACCAACCTGGCCCTCGACCCGGCAACGGCGCCCACGGCGCTGGTCTCCGGCGGGCCCGGCGCGGACTCCATCACGGTCGGCAACGGCCGCGACACGGTCATGGGTGACAAGGCCCTCTCCTTCGCCACGGGAGCCACCCTCTCGGTGACGACGGCGGACGACCCGAACACCAACGGCAACGAGTCGATCTCGGTGAGCCTCCCGACGCCGTTGGCCCCGACCGGTCACTCGGCTCCCGACCCCGCCGGCGGGAACGTCACGGGTGGCGACATCGACCAAATCGCGGCCGGCCTTGGCGGGTCGAAGATCTACGGCAACAACGGCGCCGACCGGATTGGCACGGCCAACGACAACCCGCAGGCAGACAAGGTGCCGGCGCCCGCCAATGTCGAGCGCTACCGCGCCGGTGCCAACCGGATCGTCGGCGGCTCAGGCGGCGACAGCATCAAGAGCGGCAGTGCGGGCGACACCATCTTCACCGGCTTCGAGGAGGTCATCGGTGAGGACGGCGTCGGCTCCGGCGACGACGCGGGGATCGATGAGAACTCGGTCGACACCGGCACCGGGACGGACACGGTTTACGGCAGCAACGCCAAGGACTACGTGACGACCCACTCCACGACGTCGCAGGTAGCCACGGTCTTCGGTGGGGGCGCCAACGACGTGCTCATCGGTGCGCTCGGCGAGGACAAGCTCTACGGCGGCCCGGCCAACGACTACCTCGTCGCAGGGCCGGCCACGGTCTCGGGCAACTTCCCGATCAGCGACGAGCTCAGTGTGCTCGGGGGTGGCTTTGCTCGACAGGTCGTCCAGGAGCCGATCGAGGGCACTCCTAGCGAGAAGCTGCTCGTCGGCGGCGGCGGCAAGGACCGCATCTACGGCGTCGACGGGCCAGCCAAGATCTACGGCGACCACACCGGCGTGGTCTGCCAACGGCTGTCGGTTCCGGTCTCTAAGGAACCGGTGGAGAACCCCGTCGTCTCCCCCGACCCCGTGGCCGACCGCGACGACAACGACCTCATCCTCGGTGGTGAGGGCGTCGACACCGTCAACGCCGGTGGGGGCGACGACTACGTCAAGCTCTACGGCGCGGCCGACACGGCCTGCGGCAGCGGTGGCATCGACACCATGTTCGGTGGCGACCAGAGCGACCTCGTCTACGGCGGCAGCGGCAACGACAAGCTGTACGGCGACAACCACTCCGACGAGGTGTTCGGCAACACCGGTGACGACTCGATCTTCGGGGCGTCCGGCACCGACAAGCTCCAGGGCAACGCCGGCTCCGACTTCATCACCGGTGGCCTGCACTCCGACCTGGTGATCGGGGGTGCGTCGAAGGCCGGCGAGCCCGACGCCGGTGACCAGCTCTACGGTGACGCGGGTGACGACACGGTGATCGGCGACAACGCCGACAGCGAGTCCATGCCGTCGTACCCGCAAGACCTCGGCTCGTCCAACGCCGCATTCGCCGGGACGGACTACGTCTACGGCGGCGCGGACAACGACCTGGGCTATGGCGGTCTCGAGGACGACTTCGTCTACGGCGGGACTGGCAACGACGACCTCGAGGGCAACGGCGGTTCTGACGAGGTCTACGGCGAGGTTGGCACCGACAACATCATCGGTGGGTCCAGCCAGGTCGTGAGCGGTACAGGTCTCGGCTCCGTCGGTCGGCCCGATGTCGGCGACGACTTGTTCGGTGGCACCTCCGACGACGTGATCGCGGGTGACAACGCGATCGTGCTGAGGGCCGGTATCGCCGTGACGAACACCGAGATCACCGAGGGCAGGACGGGGGTGAGCCCCCGGGGCATTCAGCTCCTCGATCTCGGCTACAGCCCGGATCTCGACAACTCCGGAGGGGACACCATCAGCGGTGGAGCCGACCCGGACGTGATCCTCGGTCAGGACGATGAGGACCTGATCCACGGTGACGACGGCGACGACTACACCGAGGGCGGTCAGGACAACGACACCGTCTACGGCGACAACGGCGAGGACGACCTCGTCGGCGGCGGTCACGTCGTGCAGGCCGGCGTGGGTCAGGGCCGCGACGGCCAGCTCGACTCTGGTGACACCGTCTACGGCGGCGACGCCGGCGACATCGCCCTGGGTGACAACGGTCAGATCCTCCGCAACCAGGTGGCCAAGAGCGACATCACCGAGAACCGCGGCATCACACCGCGCACCATCGAGATCTACGACCTCGTGACCGCTGGTCCCGAGGCCAACACCTCGGGCGCCGACTGGCTGCACGGCCAGGACGAAGCCGACGTGCTCCTCGGTCAGAGCGGCACCGACCGGATCACCGGCGGCGCGGCTCAGGACTACGCCGAGGGCGGCCCTGACGCCGACTGGGTCGAGGGCAACGCCGGGCGGGACGACCTGTTGGGTGGCTCGTCCACCACGGTGGACACCACTATCGGGCGTGCCGCGGTCGGCCAACCGGACGCCTTCGACGTGGTCTGGGGCCAGGAGGGTGACGACCTCGTCATCGGCGACAACGCCGTCGTCAGCAGGGTCGACGATCCTCATGAGCTCACGGTGCGGATCGGGACCGACGACCTCACCGGTGCCCTCACCGGCAGCCTCACCGACGGGCGGGCGATTCAACTGCTCGACCTCGGTGGCGAGATCGACTCGGCAGGCACGCTCGTCACGCCTAGCGGCGGCACATTCGGCGCCGACTGGCTCGCTGGCCAGAACGGCGTCGACGTGGTCCTCGGCCAGGACGGCGCGGACAAGATCTCGGGCGGCAGCGCTGACGACTACGCAGAGGGTCAAGGTGCCGGGGATGCGATGCTCGGCGACGACGACCTCGTCGGGGTGCCGGTGGACCCGGTCCCGGCTACAGCGGCGAACGAGTGGCCTGGCAGCGCCACGGCCGGCTACGCCGCCGACGCCGGAGTCGACGGCCAGGACGAGCTGATCGGTGGCAAGTCCGAAGTCGGGTTCCGCGATGGTGACGACGTCATCAGGAGCAACGGGGAGAGCGACTTCGTCCTCGGCGACAACGGGACCGCGGTGCGCGACACCGAGGGACTCGCGGGTGCTCTCGTCGACCGGGCCTACGCGCTGCGCTACGCGGCGTCGGCACCTGGGAATGCCAAGATCCGGGAGGCGGACAGTGACACCCCGTCCACCCGGTTCTGCAACGCCGCCTTGTCGCTGTGTGAGCGGGGCGGTGCTTCCGGCGCCGACCTGATCTATGGCGACGGTGGTGACGACTTCCTCTACGGGCAGGACGGTGCCGACCAGATCTGGGGCGGCGGCCAGGACGACGACATCTACGGCGAGCTCGGCGACGACCGGCTCTTCGACGAGGCCGGCGACGACGCCATCCTCGGCGACCGTGGAGGCATCCGCGACCGCTACGAGACCGGAGCCGGCGTCTTCAACTTGTCGGTCACGCAGGTGCCGAAGGTGTCGTACCAGGGCTTCTCGGCCGGCTCCGTCACCCGCATCACCGACCTGCTCCACGACGTCAACGGCGACGTGTTCGTGGGGGCCGGCGCGGGCGCCAAGATGCCGCACAACGGCATGGAGGAGGGCGGCGACGACCGGAGCCGCGGTGGGCTCGACGACGACTCGATCCACGCCGGCTTCGGTGACGACCTCGCCAACGGTGACAGCGGCGGCGACGCGGTCTTTGGTGACGACGGTGCCGACCTGCTGTGGGGTGGCAAGGGCTGCGACCAGAACGTGGACACCACGGCGACCAAGCCGGCCTGCTTCCCCGGTGGCGTCTTCGACCCCGCTCCGCACCTGCCGGGCGGGGAGACCGTCCCGGCCGTTACGGACTACGTGCTCGGTGGCAAGGGCGGCACGTCGGCGGCCTCGCTCGCCGGCTCGTCGGGCTCGGACCTCCTCGACTGGCGGCCGCGTGGGTCCTACAGCAGTCCAGGCACGAATTCGACATGCACGGACAGCCTGTGGCCGCTGGATCTCGCGCCGGTCGGCAAGAAGGGCACGTCGACGACCATCGACCCGTGCTCGTGGTTCTTGATGACCGACATCACGCCGGCCTTCACCGCCGCGCAGTACCAGCACCACCAGGGCGTCGACTGGCAGTACGGCGGCTGGGGCCGCGATGTCCTGCAGGGCGACGAGGCGGACAACGGACCCAATGAGGGTGACCGGCTGCTCGATTGGAACGGTGCGTACAACCTCTACACGCACTGCAATGCGGCGTACGGCGGCTTCAACGACGTCCGGCAGCACAGCCCGGCGTGGCAGAGCTTCCTGCAGCGCTGGGAGTTCGGGCTGGGTGCTGGGCAGGCCCAGAGCGACGCGACGACCAACGGGACCTCGGCCTTCGTCGAGCTCGCGCTGGTCTACCCGGGGGTCGACAACGCCCAAGGGTCCGGTCAGGCCTACCCGGCGACACCGGGGCACTTCGACAACCCGAACGCCTGCGCGCCGTAGCACCTGCTCGTAGGTGACGAGGCCCGGAACCGTGAGGCTCCGGGCCTCGTGCCGTCAGCGGACGGTGAGGGTGGTGCTGGCGAAGCTTGTCCACTGCCCGTCGACCAGCCGGAAGGCCGTCACGACGTGCTGGCCCACCGGCACCTGGGCGGGGAAGCTGTCCTGGATCCGGCAGCCCAGCATCGGCCGCTCGGGGAACACCTGCGTCACGGCGCCAGGCGAGCTGGGCGTCGCCACACCGGTGGCACTGACAGCGGTGGTGTTGAGGGTGATCAGCACATCACCATCGGGACCGACGACGGTGTAGCGCACCTCGTCGCGCTGACCGACCTCGGTCGGCGCGAGCGCGATGGCGCCCGTCGTGCAGGAGGCGGCCAGCACAGGGAAGCCCGGCTTGCCCTGCTCGGCGATGATGGCAGCGGCCACGACGGCGGCAAAAGCGGCTAGCAGCCAGATGCCGCCGGCCTTGAAGCGCTCGGACGGCGGGCGGGCGGTGCGCTGGGCGGCGCGACCCTCGAGCCGCTGGGCGTGGAGCTGCTCCAGCAGATCCTCCTGCGGCGGCTGCTGCCCACGTCGGCGCACGACCGGGTCAGCCCTGTTGGTTCGGCGGCTCGTCCGAGGCCGGCTCAGCGGGCTCGGGCGCCGACTCCGCTACCGGCTCGGTCAGCTCGGGCGTCGGCTTCGCCACCGACTCGGGCGGTGCGGTCGCCTCCGCTACCGGCTCGGCTGGCTCGTCGACCACGACCGTCACGTTGGACGGCCCGGCTTCCGGCGCACTCGCTCCTGCCATGGCTGGGACCTTCGCCGGGACGATCGCGCGAGCCAGGATCTGCGAGACGTCGAGGACCTGCAGGCCCTCCTTGGCGGTGCCCTCCTGCTGGCGCTGAGTCACGGCGTCGGACAGCATGACGATGCAGAACGGGCACGCCGTCGAGATGATGTCGGGGTTCAGCGCGAGCGCCTCGTCGGTGCGCTCGACGTTGACCCGCTTGCCGATCTTCTCCTCCATCCACATCCGGGCGCCGCCGGCGCCGCAGCAGAAGCCGCGCTCCTTGCAGCGCGGCATCTCGGTGGTCAGGAGCCCTTCGATCGCGCCGAGGATCTCGCGCGGCGGTGTGTAGACCTTGTTGTGCCGGCCCAGGTAGCAAGGGTCGTGATAGGTGATCGACTGGTCGACCGGGGTGACCGGGACGAGGTGCCCGTCCTCGATCAGCTTGCCCAGCAGCTGGGTGTGGTGGACGACGTCGAAGTGGCCGCCGACCTGCGGGTACTCGTTGGCGAGGGTGTTGAAGCAGTGCGGACAGGTCGCCACGATCTTGACGTTGTTCTCGCGGGC
>JBKKBU010000062.1:0-2613 GCA_046713755.1 Mycobacteriales bacterium | reverse complement strand
GGCCGGATCCGCACCTCGCCGTCACCGGTCGGCTCCGAGAGCCCGTAGCGCAGGAAGTCGCGCAGCACGACCCACCGGCCGCGGGGCAGCGCGGGATGGTCCGGCTGCGCGGTCAGGATGAGCTGGACGGCCAGCGGGTCCTGCTCGTCCCAGCGCAGCTGGAGCACCGTGCGCCGGCCGCGGCCGGTCTGCCCGTCGTCGGAGATGACGACCTCAGCGGTGATCGGCGAGCCCATCCCCTCAGGGTGGCAGCCGTCACCCGGAGGGGCGACCCGGGGGTGCCTCGGACGTACGCTGAGCCACGTGGCAGACCCGTCCTCGTACCGCCCTGCGGCGGGGACGATCCCGACGTCGGCGGGGGTCTACAAGTTCCGCGACGCGGCCGGTCGGGTGGTCTACGTCGGCAAGGCGAAGTCCTTGCGCAGCAGGCTGAACAGCTACTTCGCGGACCTGTCGGCGCTCCACCCGCGGACCCGTCAGATGGTCACCACGGCGGCCTCGGTCGAGTGGACCGTGGTGCAGACCGAGGTCGAGGCGCTGCAGCTGGAGTACTCCTGGATCAAGGAGTACGACCCGCGCTTCAACGTGAAGTACCGCGACGACAAGAGCTACCCGAGCCTGGCCGTCACGCTGCACGAGGACTACCCCCGGCTGCAGGTCATGCGCGGGCCGAAGAAGAAGGGCGTCCGCTACTTCGGTCCCTACGCCCACGCGTGGGCGATCCGCGAGACCCTTGACCTGCTGCTGCGCGTCTTCCCGGCCCGCACCTGCAGCAACGGCGTCTTCAAGCGGGCCGAGCAGGTGGGCCGGCCGTGCCTGCTCGGCTACATCGACAAGTGCTCGGCGCCCTGCGTCGGCAAGGTCGACCAGCAGAACCACCGCGAGATCGTCGACGACTTCTGCGACTTCATGGCCGGCCAGTCGGGGCGCTTCGTCAAACGTCTCGAGCGCGAGATGGGCGCTGCAGCAGCTGATCTCGACTACGAGAAGGCAGCCCGGCTGCGGGACGACATCGGCGCGCTGACCCGGGCGACCGAGAAGCAGGCGGTGGTCCTGGCCGACGGCACCGACGCCGACGTCATCGCCGTGGCCGAGGACCAGCTCGAGGCGGCGGTGCAGGTCTTCCACGTCCGCGGGGGCCGGGTGCGCGGTCAGCGGGGCTTCGTCGTCGACAAGGTGGAGGAGCTGACGACCGGTGAGCTGGTCGGGCAGTTCCTGGCCCAGGCGTACGGCGATGAGCCGGACGTCGAGGAGGTGGACCGGCGGATGGCGCCCGGCGCGGGCGTGCGGCTGCGCAAGGACGGCGACGACGTGCCGCGCGAGGTCCTGGTCCCGGCGCTGCCCCCTGACCTCGCCGTCCTTCAGGCCTGGCTGTGCGACCTGCGCGGCACCAACGTGCAGATCCGGGTCCCGCAGCGCGGCGACAAGCGGGCCCTGCTCGAGACGGTGGAGCGCAACGCCAAGCAGGCCTTCGCGCTGCACAAGACCAAGCGGGCCAGCGATCTCACCGCTCGGTCCCTGGCGCTGAGCGAGCTTCAGGACGCGCTCGACCTGGCCGACGCGCCGCTGCGGATCGAGTGCTTCGACGTCAGCCACGTGCAGGGCACCAACGTCGTCGCGTCGATGGTGGTCTTCGAGGACGGCCTGGCCCGCAAGAGCGAGTACCGCCGGTTCGCCGTCCGCGGTCTTGACGGCATCGACGACACCGCCTCGATGCGCGAGGTCATCCGGCGGCGCTTCGCCCGCCACCTGGACGAGGCCGTGCCCGAGCCCGATGCCTTCACCGATGCCTTCACCAGTTCCGCGACGGGTCGCCCGCGGCGCTTCGCGTACCCGCCCCAGCTCGTCGTCGTCGACGGCGGTCAGCCGCAGGTCGCCGCCGCGCAGGCCGCGCTCGACGAGCTCGGCATCGTCGACGTCGCCCTGGTCGGCCTGGCCAAGCGGCTCGAGGAGGTCTGGGTCGCCGGCCAGGACGACCCGGTGATCCTGCCGCGCACCAGCGAGGGCCTCTACCTGCTGCAGCGGGTCCGCGACGAGGCGCACCGCTTCGCCATCGCCTACCACCGGCAGAAGCGCTCCAAGGCGATGACGACCTCGGCGCTGGACGGCATCGCCGGACTCGGTGAGACCCGGCGCAAGGCGCTGCTGCGACACTTCGGCTCGCTCAAGCGGCTCAAGGCCGCCACCGTCGACGAGGTCATGGAGGTGCCCGGCATCGGACGACGCACCGCCGAGACGGTCCAGGCCGCCCTGTCGACCCCGGTCGCGCAGGACGCCGCGCCCGCCTTCGACCCCGTGACGGGCGAGGTCGTGGCATGAGCACCCCAGCACGTCGGTCGCTGCGCTCACGACGCGCCGGGGACCCCGCATGACGACCCCGGCCCCCGCACCGCTGCAGCTCGTCGTGGTCACCGGGCTGTCCGGCGCCGGCCGCTCCACCGCGGCCAAGTGCCTGGAGGACCTGGGCTGGTTCGTCGTGGACAACCTGCCGCCGTCGCTGCTGCCGACGATGGTCGACCTCGGCGCTCGCTCCCAGGGGGCCGTCGGGCGGCTCGCCGTCGTGGGGGGCGTGCGGTCCCCCGCGGAGTGCTGGGGCCAGCGCACCGCCCGCGA
>JBKKBU010000061.1:0-5882 GCA_046713755.1 Mycobacteriales bacterium | reverse complement strand
CGCCACGACAGGTCGGTGTCCTCGTAGTAGAGGAAGAAGTCGTCGTCGAACCAGTCGACCTCGCGCCCGGCGGCGGTGCGGAACGCGACGGCGCAGCCGCAGGCCGCGAAGACGTCCGTCGGCTCGTCGTACTGCCCCTCGTCGACCTCCTGGTAGCCGCGGTCGGCGCCGTAGCCTGCCGTGACCACGATGGAGCCGACGTTGTTGATGACGTCGACGGCAGGGGTGTCGGCGGGCAGCGTGAACGACACCTCGCCACCGGCCGCGGTCACGGTCAGCGCTGCTTCGCCGCCGGTCCACGACAGGGTCGCGGGCTTGTCCTTCTCGGCTGCCCACCGGACCGTGACCTCGTGGGGGCCGGCCTCGGCGGGCAGCGGCACCAGCAGGTCGCCGGTGGGCCGCGCCCAGCGGAACCGGCCGGCGCCGATGCCTTCCGGACCCCAGGTCAGCGACTCCCAGAGCACCCGATCGGTCACGTCGACGCCGTCGATGCAGATGCCGCCGAAGCGCAGCCCGAGCTCGCGCGGGTCGACGCCGCCCGGCCGGAAGCCCTCCGTCGTGAGGTGCAGTCGGACGAAGCGCGGTTGGAAGACGACCTTCGCCGAGGTGGCCGCGAGTCGTTCGTGGCCGGGCTCGTCGAACGGCGCTAGCAGCTGCTCCAGCCAATCCGGCTCGGGGGTGGCGTCGTTGTTGAGCAGCACCGCGAAGGGCGTCGTCACCTTCCGCAGCGCGGCGTTGTTGCCGCCCGCGAAGCCGAGGTTGGCGTCGTTGCGGAGCACCCGGACCCACGGGTAGTCGCGGGCGAGCAGGTCGACCGACTCGTCGCTGCTGGCGTTGTCGACGACCCAGGTGTGGAAGGGCGCGCTGGTCTGCTGGCCGGCCAGCGCATCGAGGCAGGCCGGCAGCAGCCGGGCGCCGTTCCAGTTGACGACGACCACGGTCGCGCGCGGGTCGGTGGTCGCGTCGGTCGTCACGTCCGGGGTCACCGCGTCAGCTCCGGCGGGCAACGACGTAGACCTCGTTGGACGGGTAGAGCTGCGCCAGCAGCTGGGCGTAGGACAGCCGCAGCGCGCCGAGCTCCTCCTGGGTGGTCTGCAGTCGCTCCATCAGCGTCGCGACGAAGTGGCCCATCACGAACCACGGGGAGTTGGGGTCGACCTTGCCCTTGCCCTTGGGGTCGGCGAGCTTCTTGAGCGCCTCGACCATGTCCTCGCGCATGTCGGCGTCGACGTGGGTGCTCGGGGCGAGCGTCTCGGGGGGTGCCCCCGGCATGTTGCGCGGGTTGCCGCCGGTCTCGACGACCGAAAGGCCGGCCTCGGCGCAGTAGAAGGCCAGCAGCCGCGGCTCGTAGAAGCGGATGTGGGTGGGGTCGCGCCAGAAGTCGTGACCGAGCACCGACAGGCAGCCGGCGTTGGGGGTGGCCGCAATGAAATGGCCGCCCGGGGCCAGCGCGCGGGCGGACTCCCGGATGACCTCGGCGACGACCTCGGGCTGCAGGTGCTCGACGAAGTGCGCACTGAAGACGCCCCCGAGGGTGCCGTCGCCAGCGGCGCGCAGGCCCTCGACGGCATCGGCGAGCCGGACGTCGAGACCAGCGGCCTGCCCCTGCTCGACCATGCCCTCGTCGATGTCGATGCCGTAGGCGGCGACCCCGGCCTCGCGCAGCAGGTCGAGCATCTCGCCACGCCCCGGTGCCAGCTCCAGCACTGGGCCCTGGGTCAGCCAGGGCAGGTAGTGCCGCAGGCCTTCCCGGGTGTTCTCCGGGTCGTAGCCCATGTAGGCGTAGTAGTCGCTCTCCAACCGGGTCATGTCTGGAGGACCTCACTGGTGAAGGGGACGCTGAGGATGCACAGGGGGTCGCCGTTGCGCATCCAGAAGACGTCGTCGAAGGTGCGGGCGGTGATCGGCAGTCCGGTGCTGGCGTCGTCGAGCTGGACCGCCACGCGGTAGGCGCCGTTGAGGGCCGGGGCGGCATCGACCGCGAAGTCGACGGTGTGCCGCCGCTGGCTTCCCGGCAGGGGTGTGGTGGTCCGCATGGACCAGATCGGGATGTCGCCGGCTCCCATCACCACGGCATGCAGGCTGTAGTCGACGTCGCTTCGCGGCTCGCCGTCGGTCTCGATGCGCAGGTGGAGCGGTTGGCCCGCCGACAGGTTCTCCGCCCGCGGCCCGCCGGGCGCCGCCGAGATCGTCGCGCTGGTCACGAAGATCTCCTTCGACACCTCATCGACCTCCGGCGCTCCTTCCGGCCGGTCGGTGCCGAGGATCCGGCGCAAGGTGCCGACGGCGAAGGCAGCGTCGCCGTCGAACTGCACCTTGCCGTGGTCCACCACGATGCCCCTGGTGCACAGCGCCTCGACCTGCCCGAGCGAGTGGGTGACCAGCAGGATCGTCTTGCCGGCGGCCTGGAACTCGGCGATCTTCGACAGGCACTTGCGCTGGAAGGCCTCGTCGCCGACGGCGAGCACCTCATCGACGAGCAGGACGTCAGGGTCGACGTGGACGGCGATCGCGAAAGCGAGCTTCACGTATTCACCGGAGGAGTAGTGGCGCACCGGGTCGTCGATGCGTGGTGCCTGCTCGGAGAAGTCCACGATCGAGTCGTAGAGCGAGTCGACCTCGCGCCGCGTCAGGCCCAGCAGGGCGGCGTTGAGGTAGACGTTGTCGCGGCCCGACAGGTCGCCGTCGAAGCCGGCTCCGAGCTCGAGCAGCGAGGCGATGCGGCCCTGGACCGCCACCTCCCCGCTGGTGGGGCGCAGGATCCCGGCGAGCACCTTGAGCAGGGTCGACTTGCCGGCGCCGTTGGGGCCGATCAGACCGACCGTCTCGCCCCGCCCGACCGTGACGTCGACATCACGCAGGGCCCAGAACTCCCCGGTTGCCCCGCCGCTGCGGCGTACGACTCGCTCCTTGAACGACGACGCCCGCTGGGAGTGGGTGACGAAGCGCTTCGACACGCCGGTCGCCCGGATGACCGGGTCGGCCACCTAGAGCTCCTCGGCGAAGTCGGCCTGCATGCGGTTGAAGACCGCCCGGCCGAACGCGAACAGCGCGCCCGCGATCGCAAAGCCGATGGCGAGGTTGAGGAGGTACGGCGTCCAGCCCGGGTCCAGCAGGGCATCGCGGGTCGTCCCGTCCTTCTCGGTGTAGGACGGCACGTTGTAGACCGCCCGCTGGAACGTCGTGACGACGGTCGCCAGCGGGTTGAGGAAGTAGGGCCACAGCGGCAGTCCGTTGGAGGCCACCGCCTCTTTCACCAGCCCGAGCGGGTAGAGCGTCGGTTGAGCCCAGAACCCGACGAGCAGCGCGATCTCCACGACGTGGGCGGTGTCGCGGTAGCGCACGTTGAGGGCCGCCACCAGGTACGCGAGCCCCGTCGCGAACAGCACGAGCAGGGCGAGCGCCGGCAGCAGCAGCACGAGACCTGGGTTGAAGACCTCGTGGTGCACGGCCGCAGCGACGACCAGCAGCAGCAAGAACTGCAGGACGAAGTGGACGGCGGCGTAGCCGACGGCCGACAGCGGCAGCACCTGCAGCGGGAAGCGCACCTTCTTGACCAGCCCGGCATTGCCGACGACCGTGCCGGAAGCGGCGCTCACCGCCGCCGAGAAGGCGGTGAAGGGGAGCAGCCCGGCCATCAGGTAGATCGGGTAGGCCGGCTGGGAGCTGTCGAAGACGACCGCGAAGATCAGGTAGTAGATCCCGAGCAGCAGCAGCGGGTTGGCCAGCGACCAGGCGAAGCCGAGGACCGAGCCCTGGTACTTGACCTTGAGGTCCTTGCGCACCAGCTGGACCAGCAGCTCCCACCGCACCGAGCCCTGAGCCTTGGCGCGCGCGTCGCCGGAGGTCGGCACCGTGAGGGCCACGGACGGCACCCTCCTCGGGCTCGGGACTGATCGCTGGGACTGATCACTTGGACGGGGCCGAGCATAGTCGCGGAGCCGGGCCCGACCGGCACTTCGGCGCGCGTCGCGAGCAGTCTCCACAGACCCCGCACACGTAGGCTGGGGGCGTGACCTCCACCCTCGCCGGGCCGACCGCTGCCCCGGCGACGGAGCCGGTCGACGAGGGTGTGGCGAGCACCACGGCGGTGACCGGCCTGGACCTGCTGGCCGGTGGGGCGCTGATCCTCGTGGCCCTCGTCGGCTGGGCTTCGCTCGCCCTCGCCCACCTCGGCCGCCACTCCTTGCTCGCGGTCGTCGGGCTGACGCTGGTCGCCCTGGCGCTGCTGCTGTTGGCGGGTCGGATCGGCGGTCGAGTCTCCTTCCGCGCCGACCTGCCCGGCGTGGCCGTCGCCCTCGGCTGTGCGGCGGTGGCTGCAGCGCTGACCTTCCCCGGCTTCTCCTACGGCGTTGCCGAGAAGGACCCCGGCGGCTACGTCGCGCACGCCCACCAGATCGCCCGGACCGGAGACCACGCCTTCATCGACCCCGCGCTGTCCGCCCGGCTGCCGGACGGCTCGCCACTGCCGGTCCAGCTCACCTCGCCAGGGGCGCGCTTCGGTGGGGTGTGGATCCGCGGGGCGCAGGAAAATGGCCTGATCGTCCCGCAGTTCTATCACCTGTGGCCGGCACTTTTGGCGACCTCGCTGGAGGTCGGCGGGCTCGATGCGTTGCGGTTCACGGTCCCGCTCATGGGGCTGCTGGCCGTGCTGTGCCTGGTCGCCGTCGTACGCCGGGTCGGTGACCAGCTCCTGGGTCGGACGGCTGGACTGGTCGCGGCCGGCACCGGTGGGCTGCTGTTGGCCACCAACATGCTCGAGGTCTGGCAGGCCCGCTTCCCATCGACCGAGGTCCTCGCCGAGGCCCTCTACCTCGGGACCCTGCTCGGCGTCGTTGTCGCCCTGCAGACCCGCTGGCGGCCGGCCGCCGGCCTCGCCGGGTTGTTCGTCGGAGTCGGCTGGCTCAACCGCGCCGACGGCATCCTGCTGGTCCTCATGGCGGCGGCGCTCGGCGCCGCGCTCCTCGCCACTCGCCGCTGGGACGCGCGCGCCACCTGGTTCGCCGGTGGCCTGCTCGTCGTCGCGCCGCACGCCTGGTGGCAGGCCTATGACCGGTCGCTGTACTACTCGCAGGCCAACAGCGTGCCGTCATGGAAACTGTTCGGCACTGCCGTCGTCGGCCTGCTCGCGGTGGGTACCGTCCTTGGCTTCCTGCGCCCGGTCGGTCGGTTCGTGGTCGCGCTCGTGCAGCGCCGCCGGGCCCAGGTGGTGCTCGGCCTGACGGTCTGCGCGGCCTGCGCCGGTCTGCTCGCGGTCGGCTTCCTGCGCCCCCGGCTGTTCGGCGCCGACTTCTTCGACTACAACGGCCGCGTCATCCGCTCCTACGACGAGCAGATCATGCGACGGCTGTCGTGGTTCTTCACGATCCCTGGCTTCGTCGTCTTCGGTGCTGGCATCGCGGTCGTGGCGCTGCGGCGCTGGCGGGCCGCCGCCTGGGCCATCGTGCTGCCGACGATCGCGCTGTTCGTCATCTACGGCTACACCGCCAAGAACTCCACCCGGATGCTGTGGTGGACCCGGCGCTACGTCCCGACCGTGATGCCCGGCATCCTGATGATCATCGCGCTGGCGATCGCCTTCGCGTTCGTCTGGCGCTACCGCGGCCGGGCGGTGCTGCGGGTGCCGGCGGTGCTCGCCGCTGTCGGCCTCACCGGTGCTTTCCTCGCCCAATCGGTGCCGCTGCGCTCGCACGACGAGTGGAAGGGCAGCTTCGAGATCGCCGCGAAGATCTCCGACCTGTCCGGCGACGCGGTGGGGGTCTACCTCTGGGAGGGGCAGCCCTGCTGCAACCTCCCCACCCAGCTGTTCGCGACGCCCGTGTGGCTCACCGAGGGTGAGCTGTCGATCCGGCTGCCCGACGCGCCGGACGCGCGCCAGCGGA
>JBKKBU010000060.1:0-5279 GCA_046713755.1 Mycobacteriales bacterium | reverse complement strand
GCCCAGTCACCACCGCCGAGCCGGTCGAGGGACGGCCCCTCGCCTCCGACATAGCGGGTGACCTGCTCGAGCTGGTCGGTCGGCACAAAAAGCCGGTCGGGTGGGTGGGCAGGCTTCCCGGCGTACTCGAGGATGAGGTACTCGCGGGTCGCGCCTTGCACCGCGCGCTGCACCATCTCGACGTACCTGCCGACGCCGTGCTGGTCGTGCACGACGAGGTCGCCCGGCTTGAGCTGCAGCGGGTCGACGGCATGCCGGCGCCGGGACGGCATCCGCTTGGACGGATCCTTGGATCCCATCCCTCGGGCGCCGGTGAGGTCCGTCTCGGTGAGCACCACGGTCTTGAGCAGCTCACTGGTGAAGCCGGTTGCCAGACAACTGGTCGAGACGTGCACGATGCCGGGTTCCAGCCCGAGCTCGCTTTCCAGCCGAGCAGGTACGTCGGCTCCGCGCAGCACCTCGACGAGCCGCTCGGCCGGGCCGTGCCCCTCCGTCGTGAGCACCACGCGCCAGCCGGCCGCCGCCCAGTCTCGGATGTCGGCCACGGCGCGCTCGGTCTCCCCGCGGTAGGCCGGTGGCTGGCGGACGGCCAGCACGATGGCGTCGTCCTCAAGCTCCTCGTCGGAGGTGAACGGGCTGAGCGACCACCACGGCAGGCCGAGGGTGCGGGTGTGGTCGCGCACGTCCATCAGGCTGCGGTAGGCCGCCGCACCGAGGTCCACCGGCGCGACCCCACCGGTGGCCGCCGTGGCCCACGACGCCTCCAGGAACTCCTGCGAGGTCCGGACCAGGTCGTGGGCGCGGGTCCGCACCCGCTCCGGGTCGCAGACCAGGATCGAGGTGTCAGCCGGGAGCTCGTCGACCAGCAGCCGGAGGTCGTCGACGAGCACGGGGGCAAGCGCCTCCATGCCTTCCACCGGTGTGCCGTCAGCGATCTTGGCGGTGATCTCGAGCAGCTCGGGATGAGCGAGGCCCAGCAGCCGGGCGCGCTCGCGGACCTCCGGGGTGAGGAGCAGCTCGCGGCAGGGCGGTGCCCACAGGCCATGACCGGCCGGGTCCAGCGAGCGCTGGTCGGCGACCTTGAAGAAGCGCACTTCCTCCACGGTGTCGCCCCAGAACTCCACCCGAACCGGGTGCTCCTCGGTCGGTGGAAAGACATCGAGGATCCCGCCCCGGACCGCGAACTCGCCGCGCTTCTCGACCAGCTCGACGCGGGCGTAGGAGATGTCGACGAGCCGCCGAGCGACCGCTTGCAGGTCGGCGTCCTGACCGTTGACCAGCTGGACCGGCTCGAGCTCGCCGAGCCCGGGGACCTGCGGCTGCAGGATGCTGCGGACCGGCGCCACAACGACGTCCAACGGCCCGGTCGCCGGGTCACCCGTGGAGGGGTGCGCAAGTCGGCGCAGCACCGCCAGCCGACGGCCGACGGTGTCAGCGCGGGGCGACAGCCGCTCGTGCGGCAGCGTCTCCCAGCTGGGGTAGAGGGCCACCCGATCGGCGTCCATGAGGCTGCCCAGGGCGGTGACGAGATCCTCCGCCTCACGGCCAGTCGCTGTGACAGCCAGGACCGTGCGGCCGGTCCGGGCGAGCGCCGCGACGACGAAGGGGCGCATACCCGCAGGTGCGGTCAGGTCGAGCGTTGCCACCTCGGGGGTGGCCAGCGCGGCCCGCAGAGCGGGGTCGCCGACCACGACGTCGAGCAAGCCGGCGAGAGACACAGCGGGACCTTCCGGTGCAGCACGAACGACCCCTCGGTCGCTGACCGGGGGGTGTGGGGGAACGCCGCCAGCCTACGTCGACCGGGCCGGACTGGTGTCAGGGGCCGGTGGCGTGGAAGGCGTTCTGCGCTGCCTCGAGGGTGCCCGTGAGCAGGGCCTCGACCGCGTCGGCGGTGCGGTCGATGTGGAACGGCAGCTCACGCTTCTCGACCGCGGAGAAGTCCTTGAGCACGAAGTCGGCCGGGTCCTGCCGACCGGGCGGCCGACCCACCCCGAAGCGCACCCGGAGGTAGTCCTTGGTGCCCAGCGAGGTGGTGATGGAGCGCAGCCCGTTGTGGCCGTTGTCACCGCCACCCAGCTTGAGGCGCACGGTGCCGTAGGGGATGTCGAGCTCGTCGTGGATGACGATGATGCGGCCGGCGGGAATCTTGAAGAAGTTGCTGAGTGAGGCGACCGGTCCGCCGGACAGGTTCATGTAGCACTTCGGCTTGGCCAGGACGACCCGGGCGCCGGCCAGCCGGCCCTCGACGAGATCGGCGCGACCCTTGTGGGCCTTGAACCGACCGCCGACCCGCTCGGCCAGCAGGTCCGCGACGAAGAAGCCGGCGTTGTGCCGGTTGCCGGCGTAGGTCGGCCCGGGATTGCCGAGGCCGACGACGAGGAGCACGTCGTCGGCCACGGTCGGGGTCCTCCGGAACAGCTGCAGTGCTTAGGCCTCGGGGGCGGGGTCGCCCTCGGCGGCCGGCTCGTCCTCGACAGCGTCGACAGCGTCGTCGCCGGACTCGGGGCTGGAGGCGCCGGTCTCGGCGTCGGAAGCAGCCAGGTCGGCGTCGACCTCCTCGGCGGTCGGCGCCGCCAGGCCCTGCACGACCACAGCGTCGGCGTCGCCCACCAGGGCCGCGCCCTGCGGAAGCGCGATCTGGCCAGCGGTGATGCTGAAGCCGGCGTCCTTGCCGTCGATGTCGACGTCGATGTGGGTGGGCAGGTGGGTCGCCTCAGCCGACAAGGTGAGGGTCTGCATCTGCTGGTCGACGATGACGTCGCGCACGGCCTCACCGACGAGGTGCACCGGGATCTCGACGGTGACCTTCTCGCCCTTGCGGACAGCGACGAGGTCGACGTGCTCGAGGGAGCCCTTGATGGGATCGCGCACGACGACCTTGGGGAGCGCGAGCTGCTCACCCTCGGCGGTCTGCAGCGCGAGCAGCACGTTGGGGTCGTGCTTGAGGGCGAGCATCAGCTCATGTCCCGGCAGCGAGAGGTGGCGGGGCTTGTCGCCGTGGCCGTAGAGGACGGCGGGCACCTTGTCGGCCCGGCGCACGCGGCGGGCGGCACCCTTGCCGAACTCAGTGCGGGGCTCGGCGGCGATGCGGACCTCGGACACGGTGGAACTCCTCGAAAAGCGGTGCGGGGTGAAGACGTCAGTGGCGCACTCAGGCGCAGCCGCAGAGTCTAGCCGCCCTCGGCACCGGCCCTCGCGGCGAGGGCCGCTGCGTCGTAGGAGAGGCCGCTGCGTCGTACGAGCTGTCAGGCGGCGCCGTCGAACAGCGAGGTCACCGAGCCGTCCTCGAAGACCTCCGTGATGGCTCTGCCGATCAGCGGTGCGATGGAGAGCACCGTCAGCTTGTCGAAGCGGCTGTCCTCGTCGATCGGCAAGGTGTTGGTGATGATGACCTCGCTGATGCGGCTGTTCTTGAGACGATCGGTCGCGGGGCCGGAGAGCACGCCATGGGTCGCGGTCACGATGACGTCGGCTGCGCCGTTCTCGAACAGCAGCTCGGCGGCCTTGGTGATCGTCCCGCCGGTGTCGATCATGTCGTCCACGAGGATGCAGGTCTTGCCGGCGACGTCACCGACGACCTCACCCACCTTGACCTCGTTGGGCACGTTGGGGTCGCGGCGCTTGTGGATGATCGCCAGACCGCAGCCGAGGCGATCGGTCCAGCGCTCGGCGACCCGCACCCGGCCGGCGTCAGGCGACACCACGACCAGGTCGTCGTTGCTCTCGCTGCCCCACTTCTCCTGGACGTGGTCGGCCAGCAGCGGCAGGGCGAACAGGTGGTCCACTGGGCCGTCGAAGAAGCCCTGGATCTGCGCGGTGTGGAGGTCGACGGCCATGAGGCGGTCGGCTCCCGCGGTCTTGAACAGGTCGGCAATGAGGCGGGCGCTGATCGGCTCGCGCCCGCGGTGCTTCTTGTCCTGGCGGGCGTAGGGGTAGAACGGCATGACGACGGTGATGCGCTTGGCGGAGGCGCGCTTGAGCGCGTCGACCATGAGCAGCTGCTCCATCACCCAGGTGTTGATCGGCGAGGTGTGGCTCTGCAGCACGAACGCGTCGCAGCCACGCACCGACTCCTCGAAGCGCACGAAGATCTCGCCGTTGGCGAACTCGTAGGCGCTGGTCGGCACCGGGGCGACGCCGAGCTCGACCCCCACCTCCGCCGCCAGCTCGGGAAAGGCCCGGCCCGTGAAGAGCAGCAGGTTCTTGCGGGACTCGATCTCGAGGCCGGTCACGTTCTGGTTTCCCCCTGCTCGGTCGTGCTCTGAAGCTTGCGGGCAGTCCAACCCTCGACGTTGCGTTGCTGCGCCCTGCCCACGCCGAGCGCGCCGGCAGGCACGTCCCTCGTGAGAGCACTGCCCGCGGCGGTGTAGGCCCCGTCGCCGATCGAGATCGGTGCGACCAGGCTGTTGTTGCCGCCGACCTTCGCGTCGTCGCCGATGGTCGTGCGGTGCTTGGCGACGCCGTCGTAGTTGAACGTGATCGTCCCGGCGCCGACGTTGCTGCGCTCACCGATCGTCGTGTCGCCGATGTAGGAAAGGTGCGGCACCTTGCTGCCGGCGCCGATGGTGCTGCCCTTCACCTCGACGTAGGCGCCGACCTTCGCGCCCTCGCCCAGGACCGCCCCGGGCCGCAAGTACGAGAAGGGGCCCACCGTGGCGCGCGGCCCGATCTCGGCCCGGTCGCAATGACTGCGTACGACGGATGCGCCGGTGTCCACGAAGGTGCTCATCAAGGTGGTGTCGGGACCGATGACGGCGCCGGCGCGGACCACCGTGGTCCCCCTGAGCTGGGTGTTGTGCAGGACGACCGCATCTGCCTCGATCTCGACCGTCGCGTCGATCCAGGTGGTGTGCGGGTCGACGATGGCAACCCCCGCCCGCAGGTGCCGCTCATTGATCCGGTCACGCAGGTGCCGCGTCGCCTCAGCCAGCTGCACGCGGTCGTTGACGCCCATCGTCTCCACGGCGGTGGCCACGTGGGCACCAACACCCAGACCCTTCGCCCGGTGGAGCGCGACGACGTCGGTGAGGTACTCCTCGCCCTGGGCGTTGTCGGTGGTGAGGCCACCGAGGGCGGCGGCGAGGTGCTCGGCGTCGAAGGCGTAGACGCTGGTGGCGACCTCGCGGAGCTCACGGGTGGCCTCGTCGGCGTCCTTGTGCTCGACCACGGCGGTCACGGCTCCGGCTGCGTCCCGGACCACCCGGCCGTAGCCGCTGGCGTCGTCGAGCACGGCCGTGAGCAGGGTGGTCGCAGCGGCGGCCCGACGGTGCGCGTCGACG
>JBKKBU010000059.1:0-6575 GCA_046713755.1 Mycobacteriales bacterium | reverse complement strand
CTCGAACGGATAGGCGTGATAGCGCTCGGCCGGCCGCGCGATCTTGACCTGCTCCAGGATGCCGATCGCCTTCTTGGTCACGTCGTCGGAGCCCGCTTGCGCGTGATGGCGCAGCACGTCCTCGATCTGGTGGCCGACCTTGCGGATCGGGTTGAGCGCCGCGCGCGGGTTCTGGAAGATCATCGAGATCTCCCGTCCGCGCAGGTCGCGCATCTTGGCCTCGCTGGCGGTGGCGACATCCATGCCCGAGAAGCGCACCGAACCCTCGGCGATGCGCCCTGCCCGATCCAGGATGCGCATCACCGCAAACGAGGTGACCGACTTGCCCGAGCCCGACTCGCCGACGATCGCCAGCGTCTGGCCCTTCTCGACGCTGAACGACAGCCCGTCGACCGCCTTGACGAGGCCGTCCTCCGTCGGGAAGTGCACAAGCAGATCGCGCACTTCCACGAAGGCGGCGCCCGGCCGGGTGAGGGCCGGTGTGTCGGCCTCATCGGTCTGGACTGCGGTCATCGAGAGGTCCCCTCGGATCAGATCAGCCCGGTGAAGGGCAGTGGCTCGGACCGGCGGCGGGCCGGTGGGTCCAGCCGCTCAGTCGAGCCGCGGGAAACGGTACGCCACGCAGGTCACGCCAGGCGAACCTTGGGGTCGATGGCGGCGTAGATGAGGTCCACGACGAAGTTGGCGAAGACGATGAAGAAGGCTGCGAAGACCGTGACGCCGAGGATGACGGGGAGGTCGACCGACCCGATGGCGTCGATGGCGAGCCGCCCGATGCCGTTGAGGCCGAACGCCGACTCCGTGAGCACGGCGCCGCCGAGCAGCGAGCCGAGGTCCAGGCCGAAGATGGTCACGATCGGGGTGAGCGCCGCGCGCAGGCCGTGCTTGCCGACCACCACGCGCTCCGACAGGCCTTTCGCTCGGGCCGTCCGGATGTAGTCCTCACCCATCGTCTCGATCATGTTGGCCCGGGTGATGCGGGCGTACAGCGCGGCGTAGAGGAACGCGAGCACGAGCCACGGCAGCACGAGACCGGAGGCCCAGGCGAGCGGGTTGTCGGTGAAGTCGTTGTACTTCGGGTACTCGAGCCAGCCGAGCCGCCCGCAGATGATCGTCGAGGAGACGAGCGCCGTGAGATAGACCGGGAGCGACACCCCACCCAGGGCCAGCGCCATCGCGGTCTTGTCGACCGCGGTGCCCTTCTTCAGGGCGCTGATGACACCCACCGTGATGCCGATGAGCAGCCACAGCAAGGCCGCCCCAACCGCGATGGAGATGGTGACGGGGAGGCGATCGAGCAGCAGGGCCCGGACGTTCTCGTCGGTCTGGAAGGAGACGCCAAAACACGGAGCCGAGCAGTCGATGGTGCCATCGGCGAAGTCGCGACCGACGAAGAAGCCCTTCACGTACTCGCCGTACTGCACGTAGACAGGCTGGTCCAGCCCGAGCTTCACGTTGATGTCAGCGATCCGCTCGGGACTGCAGGACTTGCCGCAGGCGAGCGTCGCGGGAGAGGCGGGGATGAGGAAGAAGATGCCGAACGTCAGCGTCATGACGACGAAGACGAGGGCGACCACGGCGACCAGCCGGCGAACGATGTAACGGCCCATGGAGGTGTGCGAGCGCTGCGCGCCCGGCCGCTCCTCTCTGTCGACGTGGGGGTGGTTGTGCTAGCCGCACGGACCGGTCCCGGGGGAAGCCCCCGGGACCGGTCCAGTGCTGTGCTGGCTGTGCTGGTGGTGCGGGTGGTGCTGGACTAGCTGCCGACCGCCAGGGCGACAGCGTCGGGCTCACCGTAGAACGGGTGGATGAACAGGTTCTTCACCTTGGAGCCGGCCACGAACACGGACTTGTCGACCGTGAACGGGATGATGCAGCCGGTCTTGGAGATGGTCTGGTCCAGCTCGGCCCAGATCTCACCCTGCTTCGCGAGGTCAGTCTCGGCGAGCGCCTGGTCCATGCGCGCGTTGATCGCCGGGTCGTTGAGCTCGCAGAAGTTCTGGTTGCCCTCGGTCTTGATCTGGCGACCGTCGAACAGCGGCGGGATGACGGTGCTGGCGTTGGGCCAGTCCGGACCCCAGCCGGCGACGACGAGCGCGCTCTGCTTGGCCGACTTGCCGATCTCCGTGTAGTAGACGGACGGGTCGACGAGCTTGAGGTTGACCTTGATGCCAGCCTTGGCCATCGCGTCCTGGAACGCCTCAGCGACCGCCTTGCCCTTGCCTGCGTTGGTCGAGGTGAGGGTCGTGGTCAGGCCGTTCGGGAAGCCAGCCTCGGTCAGCAGGGCCTTGGCCTTCGCCACGTCGCCGGTGGGCGGCACGTCGAACGCCTTGAACTCCTTGCGGCCAGGCAGGCCCGGGATGAGCGTCTGGTAGATCAGCTCACCGCCGGCGCGCGTGCCACCACGGGCGGTCTGCAGCGTCTCGCGGTTCACCGCGTACTGGATCGCCTCGCGGACCTTCGGGTTGTCGAAGGGCTTGGCGTTGATGTCCATGGCGATGTAGCGCAGGGCCTGCGTGGTGCCCTCGACCCGGCGCGCGTCAACGGCCGGCTTGATGGCCGAGATGACGGACGCGCCCTGGATGCCACCGGAGTCGATGTAGGCGGCGTTCGGGTCGCTGTCGTTGATGAGGCGTTGGTCGATCTGGGCCGGGTCGAGACCGAAGGTGAACTCGATGCGGTCCGGACCAGCCTTGCGGACCAGGTCGGTCTTCTCGTCCCAGAAGGTGTTGCGGACGAGGGTCAGCGACTTCTGGCGCTGGTAGGTCTCGATCTTGTAAGGACCAGACGAGAACGGCTTGTTGTCGTACTGCGTCTTGGTGTCCTTCGCCTTCGGGATCGGCGAGAAGGTCGGCAGCGTGACCGTGTAGTTGAAGTCACCGACCGGCTGCTTGAGCTTGAAGATGATGGTCTTCTCGTCCGGCACCTCGATGGACGGGATGCCCTTCGGGTCCTTGTAGGGACCGGTGTACTTGTCGCCACCCAGGAGGTACTGCTTGGCGTACTGCGGGCCCTCGGGGAGCAGGTCGGAGAAGGAGCGCTCGACGCCGTACTTGACGTCGGCCGCCGTGATGGTGGAGCCGTCCTCGTACTTGAGGCCGTCACGCAGGACGAACTTCCACGTCTTGCCGCCGTCGCTGGGCTCACCGGTGTCCTTGGCGAGGTCACCGACGATCTCGTTGCCCTCCGCGCCCGGGGCCGACTTGAAGGTCGTCAGGGTGCGGTAGATGAGCCGACCGGCGTTGAGCGCGTTGGAGACGTAGGCGCGCTGCGGGTCCAGGTGCTCGAAGTCAGCCGTGGACAGCAACTTGAGCGTGCCACCCTTGACGACGGGCTCCTTGGTCTGGCTGGCACTGGGCTTGGGGTCCCCGCCACCGCAAGCGGCAGCAGTGAGGGCGATGATAAGGCCGGCCGCAGCCGCCTTGCCCCCCTTGGCGAAGCGCGTCATGCGCATTTCTCCCTTCGTTCCGCGAGGTCGTCGCGGAGTTCGCCGCCGGCTCTCTGCCGGTGGACGTCTGTGGTGCGCGGGGGCGTCGGCACGGGTGCTTAGCGATTCCCACGCGGGTCCAGGGCGTCACGGAGACCGTCGCCCAGGAGGTTGAAGGCCAGCACCGTCACGACGAGCGCGATGCCGGGTGCGGCGATGTAGTAGGGGTCGGCGAGCGCGAACGGCACCGAGCGCGAGATCATCTCGCCCCACGACGAGTCCGGCGACTTGATGCCCACCCCGAGGTAGGACAGCGCGGCCTCGAACAGGATGTTGGTCGGGATGATCAAGGTGGCGTAGACCAGGATCGGCGCTGTGAGGTTGGGCAGCAGCTGCTTGAACAGGATGTGGCTGTCACTGGCGCCGAGCGCTCGCGACGCCTCGACGAACTCGCGCTCGCGCAGCGAAAGCGTCTGGCCCCGCACGATGCGCCCGATGTAGGGCCAGGAGAAGAAGCCGATGATGAGGATGAGCAGCGCCTTGCGGGCGCTGTTGCTGTCGATGAGCGGCAGCTGCGCCACCCGCTCGTCGACCTCGATGCCCACCAGGGCGATCGCGAACAGCAGCAGCGGGAAGGCCAGCAGCACGTCCATGGTACGGCTGATGGCAGAGTCGACCCAGCCACCGAAGTAGCCGGCCATGACGCCGAAGACGACGCCGATGGCGACCGAGAGCAACGTCGCCGCGGTCGCGATGAGCAGCGAGACGCGGGCGCCGTAGACGATCCTGGCGAAGACGTCGCGCCCGGTTTGGGGCTCCACCCCGAACCAGTGGTCGCCGTTGGCTCCGCCGTAGGGGCCGAGCGGGACGGTGGTCGCCTTGTCGAGCAGCTCGTTGTTGAAGTCGTTCGGCCCGAACCCGGAGATCTTGGTGATGAGCGGCGCCAGCACGGCCACCAGGACCAGGAAGACGATGATGCCTGCCGAGATGAGCGCCGTGCGGTCCCGCTTCAGCCGCATCCACGCGATCTGGCCGAGCGACCGGCCCTCGATCCGCTCGCCCGGGATGTGGGCGACTGCCTCCGGGTCGGCGACCTCGGCGCTGTGCGAAACGTCGGGCGGCGTGGTCACGCAGCCGACTCCGGCTTCAGCATCTAGGGGTCCTTCTCTCGAGAGAGCGGGTGACGGGTCTCACATCAGCCGCAGCCGGGACTCTAAGCGGTGTGACACGTGATCGGAAGGATGGCGGCGCCGCGTTGCAGGATCGTGACCGTGGCGTCCGTGCCACCGTGACCGCGGCGCCGGGCCTGTCCTACGACGCCCCCGGTGCGGCCGCCCGGACGATCTTCGCGAACTCGTCGGCGTCCAACGAGGCCCCGCCGACCAGTCCCCCGTCGACGTCCGGTTGCGCGCAGATCTCGGCAGCGTTGGAGCTCTTCACCGATCCGCCGTACAGCACCCGGACCTGGTCCGCGATGTCACCGGGATACAGCTCGGCGAGGGTGGCGCGGAGCGCAGCGCAGACCTCTTGAGCGTCTTCGGGGGTTGCCACCTCGCCGGTGCCGATCGCCCAGACCGGCTCGTACGCCACGACCAGCGTGCTCGCCACGTCTAACGGAACGTCGCGCAGCGCGGCCGTGAGCTGGGCCACGCAGTGCGCGACGTGCTCGCCCGCTTGGCGGACGGCGAGCCCCTCACCGACGCACAGGATGGGCACCAAGCCGTGCTTGGCCGCGGCGAGCACCTTCGAGCGGACCACCTCGTCGGACTCTGCGTGGTGCTCACGTCGCTCGGAGTGACCAACGACGACGTATGTGCAGCTCAGCTTGGCCAGCAGCGGCCCGCTGATGTCGCCGGTGTAGGCGCCACCGTCGTGCGGCGAGAGGTCCTGGGCGCCGTAGCGGATCGGCAGCTTGTCGCCGTCTACGAGGGTCTGGACGCTGCGCAGGTCGACGAAAGGTGGCAGCACCACCACCTCGACCGCCTCGTGATCGGCCGGCTTGAGGCTGAAGTGCAGCTTCTGGACGCAGGCGATGGCCTCGAGGTGGTTGAGGTTCATCTTCCAATTGCCGGCCATCAGGGGCTTGCGGGTCACGCGGATCCCTCCAGGACGGCATCTTCAAGGACAGCGAGCCCGGGCAACGTCTTGCCCTCGAGCTTCTCGAGCGACGCGCCGCCACCGGTGGAGATGTGGGTGAAGCGTGACTCGTCGATCCCCAGAGCTCGGACCGCGGCGGCCGAGTCGCCACCACCGACGACGGTGAGGGCCCCGGCGAGGGAGGCCACCGCCTCAGCGACGCCGCGGGTGCCCTCGGCGAAGGCGGGCATCTCGAACACCCCCATCGGGCCGTTCCAGAACACCGTCTTGGCACCGTCGAGCGCCTTGGTGAAGGCAGCAACCGAGTCCGGCCCGATGTCCAGCCCCATCCGATCCGGCGGGATGGCGCTGGCGGGTACGACGTCGTGCGCCGCGTCGGCAGCGAAGGCAGCGGCGGCGACGATGTCCGTGGGGAGCACCACCTTGCCCGTCGCGAGGAAGGCTCGACAGGTGTCGAGCTGGTCCGGCTCGAGCAGGCTCGACCCGACGTCGTGGCCCTGCGCCTTGAGGAACGTGAAGCACATCCCGCCGCCCACCAGCAGGACGTCCACCTTGGGCAGCAGAGCCTCGATGACCTTGAGCTTGTCGCTCACCTTGGATCCGCCCAGGACGACCGCGTAGGGCCGCTCTGGCGACTCGGTGAGACGGTCGAGGACCGCGACCTCGGCAGCCACCAAGGGACCAGCGGCGTGCGGGAGCCGCGCCGCCACGTCGTACACGCTGGCGTGCTTGCGGTGCACCGCGCCGAAGGCGTCGTCGATGTAGAGGTCGGCAAAAGCGGCAAGCTGGTCGGCGAAAGCACCGCGCTCGGCGTCGTCCTTCGAGGTCTCGGCGGCCTCGAAGCGGACGTTCTCGAGCAGGACGATGTCACCGTCGCCAAGCTCAGCAACGGCCGCCTGCGCTGCTTCCCCGCCGACGTGGGGGGCGAACCGCACCGGGCGGCCGAGCAGCTCGGCGAGGCGAGTGGCGACCGGGGCGAGGGAGTCCGCCGGATCGGATGCGCCTTTCGGGCGACCCAGGTGGGCGGTGACGACGACCCTGGCGCCCTGCT
>JBKKBU010000058.1:0-7547 GCA_046713755.1 Mycobacteriales bacterium | reverse complement strand
CCAGGTCCTGGAGCCGCCACTCCAAGTGCGGGGCGGTGCGCCGGGCCACGTCGAGCATCGACGGGTCGGAGTCAGCACCGACCACGTCGTACCCGCGCTTGGCCAGCTCGACCGCCACCCGACCGGTACCGCAGCCGGCGTCGAGCACCCGCGCTCCCGGCGCCATGAGCGAGCAGACGAACGCCGCTTCGCCGTGCATGTCCTTGCCCTCGGCGGCGAGCGCGCGAAACTCCGCGTCGTAGGCCTCGCCACGCGAACCGCCCGTCTCCTCCAGCCACCTGCTCATGGCCAACACCCTCCCAGGTGCGTTCACCAGCGCGAAACACGGATGCACCAGACGTCACGCCGCGAAACCCGACTCGGAGGCCCGGCGAAACACGGGACGGCCACTGTCACGGGCAGTCCCACACACCCGAGGAGAAGCATGGAACCCACCACCGTCGTCAACGGTGCCAACACCGGATGGGTGCTCCTCAGCGCCGCGCTGGTGCTGCTCATGACGCCCGGCCTCGCGTTCTTCTACGGCGGCATGAGCCGCAACAAGAGCGTCCTGAACATGCTGATGATGAGCTTCAGCGCGCTGGGCATCGTGAGCATCCTGTGGGTCCTCTACGGCTATGCGATCGCGTTCGGGACCACCGAGAGCGGGCTGTTCGGCTGGACCGCCGGCTACGTCGGCCTGGACGACCTGGTCCGCAACGTGACCGTCGACTCGAGCGAGAACGGCGTGGTGCAGACCTTCGGCCTGCCAGACCTGACCTTCGCGGTCTTCCAGATGATGTTCGCCGTCATCACCGTCGCGCTGATCAGCGGCGCGGTCGCGGACCGCATGAAGTTCGGCGCGTGGGTCGGCTTCACCATCTTGTGGTCCTCGCTGGTCTACTTCCCGGTCGCGCACTGGGTGTTCTTCTTCGGCTCGGTCGCGGAGGACGGCGCCGAGACCGGGGCGGGAGCCGCCTCGCTGTTCGGCAAGGACACCGGCGGCTGGATCGTCAACCAGCTGGGCGCGCTCGACTTCGCCGGCGGCACCGCAGTCCACATCAACGCCGGCGCTGCTGCGCTCGCGCTCATCCTGGTCCTCGGCAAGCGGAAGGGCTTCGGCAAGGAGCCGATGAAGCCGCACAACCTGCCGCTGGTCATGATCGGCGCGGGGCTGCTGTGGTTCGGCTGGTTCGGCTTCAACGCTGGCTCAGCGTTGGGCGTCGGTGGGCTGTCGACGCTGGCGTTCGTCAACACCCAGGTCGCCACGGCAGCAGCTCTGGTGGCCTGGATCGGCACCGAGCGACTGCGCGACGGGCACGCCACGACGCTCGGTGCAGCATCGGGCGCCGTTGCCGGACTGGTCGCGATCACACCGGCCTGCGGTGCGGTGACGCCGATCGGCGCGATCCTCATCGGCCTGGTCGCCGGCGGCGCGTGCTGCTTCGCCGTCACCTTCAAGCATCGGGTCGGCTACGACGACTCGCTGGACGTCGTCGGCGTGCACCTCGTCGGTGGGCTGGTCGGGACCCTGATGATCGGCGTCGTCGCCGACAAGGAGTTCGCCTCCGGCTACGAGAGCATCCTGGACGGCGGCAGCTTCGAGCTCCTCGGCAAGCAGGCGCTGGCGGCCGGCGCGGTGATGACGTACTCCTTCATCGTCACCCTGATCATCGCGTTCGTGCTCAAGGTGACCATCGGCCTGCGGGTCGACGAGGAGGACGAGATCACCGGGATCGACCAGACGACCCACGCGGAGACCGGCTACGAGCTGACCGGGATAGGCGGCGGCGGGAGCGGCTTCGCCGGCACCTCCCGGCCCGCGGCTGTGACGGTGCACTCGTGAGGCTCGTGACGGGGATCGTGAAGCCGTTCAAGCTCGACGACGTCAAAACTGCCCTCGAGTCCTTCGGGGTGCAGGGCATGACGGTCAGCGAGGTGCAGGGCTTCGGCCGGCAGCGCGGGCACACCGAGGTCTACCGGGGTGCGGAGTACACCGTGTCGTTCGTCCCGAAGATCCGCATCGAGGTGCTGGTCGACGATGCCGACGCCGGCGATGTCCTCGAGGTGATGTCCAAGGCCGCCCACACCGGCAGTATCGGTGACGGCAAGGTGTGGAGCAGCCCGGTCGACGAGGTGGTCCGGGTCCGCACCGGCGAGCGAGGCGTGGAGGCGCTGTGAAGCTGGTGACGGCAGTGGTGAAGCCGTTCAAGCTCGATGACGTCAAGACGGCGCTCGAGGCCGCCGGCGTCCAGGGCATGACGGTGAGCGAGGTGCAGGGTTTCGGCCGGCAGCGTGGGCACACCGAGGTCTACCGCGGTGCGGAGTACACCGTGTCGTTCGTCCCGAAGGTCCGCATCGAGGTGCTGGTCGACGATGCCGATGCCGGTCGGATCGTTGACGTCGTGGTCGCGGCGGCCTCGAGTGGCGCCATCGGCGACGGCAAGGTCTGGACCACTCCGATCGACGAGGTCGTCCGGGTCCGGACCGGCGAGCGGGGCCCCGAAGCCCTGTAGCTGATGGGCTCTGGAACACTCTCGGCCGTGACTATCGACTCCGGTGACACTGCCTGGCTGCTGGTCTGCACCGCCCTGGTCCTGCTCATGACTCCGGGGCTGGCGTTCTTCTACGGCGGGCTGGTGCGCTCCAAGGGCGTGCTCGCCATGCTGATGCAGAACTACGTCGCCATCGGCGTCGTCAGTGTCGTGTGGGTCGTGGCGGGTTACTCGCTCGCCTTCGGCGAGGACGTCGGTGGCGGCTTGATCGGCAACCTGCGCTATGCCGGGCTCGCGCACATGGACGAGCCGGTGCCCGGCTTCGACCTCACCATCCCGCCACTGCTGTTCGCGACCTTCCAGCTCATGTTCGCCGTCCTCACGGTGGCGCTGCTCGCCGGCGCTATCGCGGACCGGGTGCGCTTCGGGTCGTTCGTCCTGCTGTCGGGGCTGTGGGTGCTCGTGGTCTACGCGCCGCTCGCGCACTGGGCGTTCTCACCGAGCGGGTGGCTGTTCGAGCGAGGGGTTCTCGACTTCGCCGGTGGCACGGTCGTGGAGCTCAACTCGGGGGCTTCCGCGCTGGCCCTCGCGGTGGTGGTGGGTCGGCGGACCGGCTGGCCGCGCGAGGCCATGCCACCGCACTCCCTGCCGCTGACCCTGCTCGGCGCCGGGCTGCTGTGGTTCGGATGGTTCGGCTTCAACGCGGGCTCTGCCCTCGGCGCCAACGTGCTGTCGGTCAACGCCCTGGTGGCCACCCACATGGCGGCGGTTGGCGGGATGCTGGCCTGGCTCGGGGTGGAGCGGCTCCGCACCGGCTCGGCCACCACTCTCGGTGCGGCCTCGGGTGCGGTCTCCGGGCTGGTCGCGATCACGCCGGCCTGCGGCTTCCTGTCGCCACTCGCGGCCCTGGCCCTCGGGGCGGCTGCGGGTGGGGCGTGTGTGCTCGCCGTACAGCTGAAGTTCAAGCTCGGCGTGGACGACTCGCTCGACGTCTTCGGCGTCCACTACATCGGTGGCTTCATCGGCACGCTGTTCATCGGCCTCGCTGCGTCGTCCGCCGTCAACCCGGCGGTGACCGACGAGGGGCTGTTCTACGGCGGTGGGCTGGACCAGCTCGGGCGGCAGGCGCTTGCCGTCGTAGCAGTCACCGCTTTTGCCTTTACGGCGACCTGGCTGCTGGCCAAGCTCGTCGACCTGGTGATGCCGCTGCGCGTCACCCCGGAGGAGGAGCAGATCGGTTTGGACCAGGTGCTGCACGCCGAGACCGCGTACGACCACGGAAACGTCCGCACTCTGGGAAGGTTGTGACGTGAAGCTGGTGACTGCAGTCCTCAAGCCCTTCAAGCTCGACGACGTCAAGACCGCTCTTGAGGCGCTCGGCGTCCAAGGGATGACCGTGAGCGAGGTGCAGGGGTTCGGTCGGCAGCGCGGCCACACCGAGGTCTACCGCGGCGCCGAGTACACCGTGTCGTTCGTCCCCAAACTGCGCGTCGAGGTGCTGGTCGACGACGCCGATGCCCGCCGCATGGTCGACGCGATCGTCGCCGCCGCGACGACCGGGTCGATCGGGGACGGCAAGGTGTGGGTGACTCCCGTGGAGGACGTGGTGCGGGTCCGCACCGGCGAACGCGGTCCCGAGGCGCTCTAGTCCGTGAAGGAGTCTCGCGCCGACCTGCTGGCGCGTACCGACCTCATCGGTGCCCCGCTCCGCTCCGCTCTGGTGACCTTGTACGACGGCTGGCTGGCGGCGCTCCTGGGGGATCCGGGCCCGGGGGTTGCTCTCGTCGCCGTGGGTGGTCTCGGGCGGTGCGAGCCCGCCCCGGGCTCGGACCTCGACCTCGTGCTGGTTCATGCCGGCCGATCCGACGTCGCCGGGATCGCGGACCGGGTCTGGTACCCCGTGTGGGACAGCGGTGTCGGTCTGGACCACTCGGTCCGTACTGTCGCCGAGGCCGTGACCGTGGCGCGCGACGACCTCAAGGCCGCCCTCGGCTTGCTGGATGCGCGGCACATCGCCGGCGACCCGGCTCTCACGACCGCGCTGCTGTCCGAGACCCGCGCGGTCTGGCGGTCCGGGGCGGCCGCCCGCCTACCTGAATTGAAGGCCATGGTGGCGGAGCGAGCGCAGTTGGCCGGCGAGGTGGCGTTCCTGCTCGAGCCCGACCTCAAGGAGGCGCGGGGCGGGCTGCGCGACGTCCACGCGCTGCAGGCCGTCGCGGCCGCGCAGGTGGCCGACCCGCCGACCGCGTCGGTGCTGGCGGCGCACGAGGTGCTGCTTGACGTGCGCGGCGAGCTGCACCGGCGGACTGCCGGACCAGGTCGGCGGACCGTCGACCGCCTGCTCATGCAGGAGCAGGACGCCGTGGCCGCCGCCCTCAACTACGCCGATGCCGACGCCCTCATGGCCGCGGTGTCGGGAGCGGCCAGGACGATCGCGTTCGCCTCCGACGCGGTGTGGCGCCGCGTTGCGGTGGCGCCGCCGCGCCGACGGCTGATCGGCCGGCGTGCGGCTCCTGGTCCGGTCCGCAGACCGCTCGCGGACGATGTGGTCGAGCAGGCCGGCGAGGTGGTGCTGGCGCGTGACGCTGCGCCCGAATCCGACCCGGTGCTGGTGCTGCGGGGCGCGGAAGCGGCGGCCCGGGCAGGGCTGCCGATCGCCCCTGTCACGCTCGACCGGGTGGCGCTCGCTCCGCCGCTGCCGCTGCCCTGGCCGCGGGAAGCGCTCGATGCTTTTGTGGGCTTGCTGGGTGCCGGTGTCGGGACGGTGGCGGTCATGGAGGCGCTCGACCAGAGCGGCCTGCTCGTCCGTCTGCTGCCCGAGTGGGAAGCGGTGCGCAGCAAGCCGCAACGCAACAGCTACCACCGCTTCACCGTCGATCGGCACCTCGTGGAGACCGCTGTCGGCGCGGCCGCCCTGACCCGACGGGTCGCGCGGCCGGACCTCCTGCTGCTGGGCGCGCTGCTGCACGACATCGGCAAGGGCCTGCCCGGCGACCACACCGAGGTCGGGATGCGGCTGGTATCCGTCATCGGGCCACGGCTCGGCCTGCCCGCTGCCGACGTCGAGGTCATCGTCGCGATGGTGCGCCATCACCTGCTGCTCCCGGACGTCGCGACCCGGCGTGACCTCGCCGACCCGGCCACCGCAGCGGCCGTTGCCGAAGCAGTGGGCTCTGCCGAGGTGCTCGAACTGCTGCACGCCCTGACCGAGGCCGACAGTGCAGCCACCGGACCGGCGGCGTGGTCGCCGTGGAAGGGCCAACTCATCGCCGAGCTGGTCACGCGGACTGCGGCCCTGCTCGCCGGTGCGCCGCTGCCGACGGAGCCACCGCTCACGCCGCGGCAACGCGATCTCGTGGCCGCCGGCGGCTTCGCTCTCGACGCCGATGACGACGGAGTGACCGTGGTGGCTCCGGACCGGCCGGGCCTGCTGTCGTTGTCCGCCGGTGTCCTGTCGCTGCACCAGCTCGACGTCCGAGCCGCCTCGGTCCGGACCCTCGGTGCCACCGCGCTGTCGCAGTTCCAGGTGGCGCCGCGGTTCGGGTCGCTGCCCGACTGGGCGGCCGTCCGCGACGACCTGCGCCACGCCTTCGAGGGTTCGCTGCCACTGACCGAGCGGCTCGCAGCGCGCGAGGCCGCCTACCCCCGGCGTACGCCGGTGCCCGTGGCGCCGCCGACGGTGCGGCTCATCGATGACGCCTCGGAGTCAGCGACCGTCGTCGAGGTCCGGGCGGCTGACGCCGCCGGGGTGCTGCATCGCATTACCGGGGCGCTGGGAGCCTGCGGCCTCGACGTCCGCACTGCGCACGTGTCGACGCTCGGTGCCGACGTGGTCGACGCCTTCTACGTCGTCGGACCCGACGGCGGCAAGCTCACCGACCCCTCGTTGCGCGACCAGGTCGAGCGCGATGTGCTCAAGGCGTTGGAGGGCTCGACGCAGCGCTGACGGCCGTTCGCTCCTGACTCTCCCGGCCCTCGGCGCCAGCCGCCAGCCGGCCGCTCTCGGGCGAGCCCAGCCCGCGTCCGGTTGTGGCGATCTCGCAGTGGGACACGCCAGCCAAGATCGCCACTTTCGCCACGGAGTAGCTGATCACCCACCGGGCAGCCTCGAGAAGTGGCGATCTCGCAGTGGGACACGCCAGCCAAGATCGCCACATCGGGACGGGCGACCCGGGGGAGAGCGAGCGAGCGTCCGGGCAGGCCGCAGACGCTGCTACTTCAGGCGGGCGAAGAAAGCGGCGGTGGGTGAGCCGAGCCCGGTCGAGGTGTCGTAGCCCTTGGCGGCCGGGTTGCTCTCGTAGCTCTCGAACACCTTGAGCACGGACCGGGTCTCGCCGGACCCGCCCGAGAGGTAGTCGGTCCGCACTCGCGCACCGAGTCGCCCCGACGGGACGACGTCGTGCAACGCCGAGAGCGACGTGTAGAGCAGCGGGTTGAGGAAGCCCAGCGGCCGGCCGACCTTGTCGTTGGCCAGCGCCACGAGCGCGGCGAACACCGCCGTCGCAGACTCACCCGAGGCGTGGCGGCGCTCGGCGTAGCGGTTGGAGCCGTCCGGGAAGCGCTGCGTCAGGCCGATGACCAGCCCGGTCTCGGCGTCGCCGTTGACCGCGATGTCGGGGATGGTCCGGCCGCGGGTGCCGTTGGCCCGGGTCGACAGCCGTGCGGGCACGACCGTGGACTGGTACGCCGGCTGGGCGAACAGCGCGGACACGCCACCACCGCTGCCGCGGAAGGTGTTGGCCTTGTCGTCCTCCCACACCCCGTCCTCGAGCAGCAGCTGCTGCTTGGCCCAGCCGACCTCGCGGGACCGGCCGGCCCGGTCGATGATCAGGGAGGTCGCGCCGACGGCGGTCACCATCGGCTCGGTCGCGGGGGAGACGGGGGAAGGTCGCACCCCCTGCGAGCTGAGGTCGCCGATCGAGCCGGTAGCGAACAGCAGCGAAATGCCTTGCGCGGCAGCCTGCATCGCGGTGTGGGACACCTGCGCCATCGTGGCCGGGTTGGAGTTCTCCCCGGCGGAGTACCAGCCGTTCATGACGATGTCGCCGAGGTGCGCGTCGACGGCGAGCGTCG
>JBKKBU010000057.1:0-11587 GCA_046713755.1 Mycobacteriales bacterium | reverse complement strand
CGTGGGCAGCTTCGAGGTCAGCGGTGCCGATGCTCGCAAGGGGACCTTCCCCGCTCGATCGGTCCGATCAGTCGGCAACGTCACCCGGGACGGCAGCGGCAGCTTCCTCTTCGACGTCGCCGAGGTGATCGCCGACGTGACGACCACAACGACCTACCGGGTCGTGCCGCCCAGCACTGCTCCGACAGCCGCGGTGTCGGGCGGCGCGTTGCTCGTGCAGAAGGTGGTCAGCACCCGACCCGGCGACGAGCCGGCCGAGTTCAATCCGGTGCCGTCGCTGCAGCTGGCCGCCCTGCCCCTGGTGCGCGGTGCCGTCGTACAGGCCAGGGGCGTCGACCCCGTGACCGCGACCACGATGTCCTTCACGTCGACGGTCGCCGGCAAGGCGCGCGTCGACGCCTGTGGCGACCCGCTCGACAGCTTCGTGCTCGAGCTCACCGAGGGCACGGTGGTCAGCCCATCGGTCGAGCTCACCTTCGAGGCGACCTACTTCGTCGGAACGCAGTACGGCGGGCTGATCCTGGCCGACAAGGTGGCCTACGCCGGCGAGGAATCCGGTGTGGGCACCAGCCGGACCAATACCGCCACCATCAGCAGCACCCCCGCGAAGCCGTGAGACGAGCCCTCCTGCTGGGTCTGGCCTTGGTGGCCGGCTGCACGACCACGGGCGAGCCGGCGCTGCGGACCGCCGACCCGGCCGCCCGCACCGGCGGCACCCTGCGGGTGGGGATCACCGCACCCGGCACGGTCGACCCCGGCAACGTCTACGAGCCGGTCGGTGACCTCGTGGTGCGCACTCTCTGCACGCCGCTGCTCACGACCGACCCGGTGTCCGGTGAGCTGCTGCCGAGCATCGCCCAGTCGTGGGTGGTCTCGGACAGCGGGCTGGCACTGTCCTTGCGGCTGCGCAAGGGGGTCCGGTTCTCCGACGGCAGCGAGCTGACTGCCGAGGACGTCGCTTTCTCGCTGTCGCGGATAGCGTCGGCCGACTACGCGTCCAAAGCCGCCGACCGGCTGGCCAACGTGGCCGGCTACCCGGCGGTCCACGGTGACGAGGCGACCGACGAGCAGGTCGACCGCGAGCGACTGGCGGGCGTCGGGGTCCGCGACGAGCGGACGGTGCAGATCACCCTGGCCGCCCCGCAGGCCGACTTCGTACGCCTGCTCTCCAGCCCGCTGCTCTCCCCGGTGTCGCGCGCGGCTGCGCTGGCCAACCCGGCCGGCTGCGCGCGCTCGCCGGTGTGCGTCGGCCCGTATCGCCTCGAGCAGCCCTTCGGACCGGGCGCGAAGGGTCTGGCGATGGTGCGATCGTCGTCGTACCGTCCGGTCGACAGCTCCTTCACCGGTGGCGGCGCGGGCTACCCGGATCGCATCGAGCTGACCGTTTTCGCGGACGCGTCCGCGGCTGCTGCTGCCGTCGCTTCCGGTGCTGTCGCCGTGGCGCCGGCCCGGACGACTGACGTCGCGGGCGTCCAGTCCGGTCCCGGACCGGAGCTCGAGCTGCTCGGCTTCCCGACGACCGTCGCGCCCTTCGACAACCCCGTCGTACGCCGGGCCCTGGCACTGTCGATCGACCGCAATGCCTTGGTGGGCAAAGTCTTTCCGCGAACGAGGACGGCCGCGACCGGCTTCCTGCCGACGGCCACGGGGGTGGCTGCGAGCTGCGCTGCCGTCCCGGCCGACGGTGACGTGCCCGCGGCGCAGGCGCTGCTCCGCGTTGCGCGGATCGACCTGCGCGGGGTGCGGGTGCCGCTGCTGTTCAACGACGAGCTGCGGCACCGGGCCGCCGTGACCGAGGTGGCTCGGCAGTGGCGAGCCGCGACCGGGCTGGTCGCGGTGCCGACCCCGCTGACCTACGCCGGCTACCTCGCTCAGGGCACCGGGCAGGCCGGGTTCGCGGGACCGTTCCGCTTCAGCTGGTCGGTGCCCTGGTCGGACGTCGACGGCTACCTCCGGCCGCTCTACGCCAGCCCGGCGATCGGCCGCAACGGCTTCGCGCGCTTCTCCGACCCGGAGGTCGACCGGGCGCTGCTCCGCGATGTCGCGGAGGCCGATGACCCCGCGGACCGGGAGCTCGCTCAGCAGCGGGCGCTCGAGCTGCTCTGCGGATCCATGCCGATGACCCCGTTGACCACCTCCCTGTCGCGCTGGCTGGTGGCGGATCGCGTCGGTGCCGCCGGTGGCCGCTTCATCGACGCCTCCACCGGCCGCCTCCTCCTGCGCGACCTCTACCTCCGCGACTGACCCCCCGGCGTTGATCAACGGGTAGTTGGCCGCGCGGGATGGGAGCGTGAGCGCGGCGAAGTTCCCGTTGATCACGGGGGTGGGGTGGGGTTAGCGTGGGCAGGCGGCGAGGGCGGACTGCAGGCCGAGGGCGGCGGCGGTGGCGTCGTCGCGGGTGACGGCCTCGTCGAGTGCCGCTACGCCACCGGACAGCGCCGCCCATCGACCGTCACCGGAGAGGGCAGCGGCGGCCAGCACCCGGGCCGCGGCCAGCTCGACGCGGACCACCTCCGCCGAGCTGTCGGCCTGCACCCCTTGAGCCGCGAGCCGGAGCCGCACGCAGGACGCGCGCGCGAAGTCGACGGGAGTCCGGGCCGCCGGTGCGAGCTGCGCGGCGGTGCGGGTTTCGACAGGCGTCGGCGAGGCTACCGGCGGATCTGCGGACGTCGCGACGACCACGGCCACCACGCAGGCAGCCAGGCCGGCCACCAGGACGGCGCCGACCGCGACCCGCCGCCGCACCACGGTCCTCAGCGGACGAACGCCTTGATCGTGGCGCACTGCTGCCCGACCGACGGACCGGACGGCCGCACCGTGTAGGCACCGACCGCCGCTGGGACCACGAAGGTCTCGGCGTAGTGCACGACGTACGGCGCAAACGCGCCCGTCGGTGACTCGACGGTCACCTGCTCGCCGGCCACGAGGTTCAGCACGTTGACGCCCCCAGCGGTGTCGTGCGGCACGGTGGCGGTGAACCAGTGGCGGTGGGTCTCGAGCGGCTCGGCGGCGTGCAGGCCGGTGCGCTCGGCTGTCCAGCCGTCGCCGGCGTCGAGCGGGGTGAGGACGTTGACGAGCTCGCGCTCCACAAACGCGGTGTCGCGGTCCCAGCAGATCGACCGGCGCCCGCGCTCGACGTTGATGGGACGCGGGTGTCCGTCGAGCCCGAGGCGGCCCCAGTCCCACAGCTTGAAGGTAAAAATGAAAGGCGTCGCGCTGATCTCCAGGACGACGCCGCCGGCTCCCGAGCAGTGCACGGTCCCGGCCGGGATGAGGAAGTGGTCGTGCTGCCGGGCCGGGAGGACGTTGATGTGGTCCTCGGCGGGAAAGGCCGGCCCGCCGTCCTGGGCGGCCCGCAGGTCGCCCAGCACCTGGTCGGGATCGACACCGGTGCGGAGCCCCAGGTAGACCGTGGCGGCCGGCTCCGCGTCGAGCAGGTAGTAGCTCTCGTCCTGGGTGTAGGCCCAACCGAACTCGTCCCGGATGTGCTCGGTCAGGGGGTGCACCTGCAGCGACAGGTTGCCGCCACCCATCGTGTCGAGGATGTCGAAGCGGATCGGGAACTCGTCGCCGTAGCGGCGGCGCACGTGCCCGCCCAGCAGCGCCTCGGCCTGGTGCAGCACCAGATTTGTCGCGGGCAGTTCGACGACGAGATCGCCGAAGCCGAGCAGCAGGCTGTTCTCCTCGGGGACGCAGTCGAAGCACCAGCCGAAGTTGGCGGTGTCTCGGTCGAGGTCGCAGATCTCCTTCAGCCACTGCCCGCCCCACGGCGCCGGGTCGAACAGCGGTACCAGTCGGAACGGTCGCGTCGCGAGCAGGGCAAGTCCCCGGCGTACGTCGTCGCCTTTCACCAGCAGCGGCCGCCCGCCGTCGGTCGTGTCGAGCCAGTAGTCGACCCGGTCGAGGAGGTCGGCCTTGAGCCGGTCGGCGGCCCGCCAGTCCAGGAAGAAGGCCCTTTTGTAGAGCAGCGCCGGTCGCTCGCCGGCGTTGTCGGCTCCGAGGTTGCCGAGCTCTCCACGGCGCTGGCGGACCTGGGCCTCCCAGCGCGCCAGGTCGGCCAGCACGAGCAGGTCCGGGCCCGCGACGAGCGACGCGCCGGTGCCGACCAGGACGACGGACCCCGTGTGTGCGGCGAGCCGGGACCGCAGGGCAGCAAGGGAGTCGGGGTCGAACACGTCGAGGACACTGAAGTCAGTGAGCCGACCGAAGAGCGGGTCGTCGGTGAGATCGTCGGCCACCAGCGCATCGAGCTCACCCGGAGTCCGGTAGGCCAGTGCGACGTCGATGACGAGGTCGGCCTCGAGCAGGTCGACGACGGTGGCGAGGTCCCGGGGGCGCACCCCCGGATAGGTCTCGACGACGGTCACCCGGCTGGTGGTCGAACGGAGGACGTGTGCCGCAGCCGCGGCTCCGACGGCGATGTCCGCCGCCGTGCCGACCTGGATCGACGGCCGCTTGTCGTAGGTCGAGGCGCGCCCCGGCACGCGCTGCGCCGGCCGGTCAGTCGTGGTGGTCATGCCACCTCCCGCAGCAGGCTGCCGAGCCCGACCAGCGCCGCGGCGTCACCGAGCTCGGTCAGTCGCACGTCCAGCGACTGGCCGGGGAACAGCCGGGCCCGCACGGCGGACTCGGCGCCGTCGAGCAGGGCGGGGCGAGCCGCGCCACCGCCCACCACGAGGACGTCGGGTGCGTGCGCGCAGGCCAGCGCCACCAGGCCGGCGATGAGGTCCTCCCGGTACGTCGACACCCCCCGCACCGCTGCGGGGTCGCCGGCGACAAAAAGCATCCATGCGGCGGCAACATCATCAGCCGGGCACCCGGCGTCGACGACGGCAGCGAGCAACGCGGCCGCGGAGCAGCGGGCCTCGAAGGTGCCGCGTCGACCGGCGCTGTCGACGCCACCCCCGCTGCCCGGTATCGGAACGCCGCCACCGCACAGGCCGCCCCCGAGGGCTCCGGCTCCGAGTGGTCGGCCGCCCTCGACGACGGCGGTTCCGACCCCGGTGCCGAGGGTCACCACCATGACCCGGCGATAGCCACGGCCGGCGCCGTGCTCGGCTTCGCCCAGGGCGGCGGCGACCGCGTCGTTGACGATGCGGACCGGGCCGCGAGTGCGCTGCTGCAGCCGGGCCCGCAGGTCGGTGGTGGTGGCACCGGCGAGCTTGCCGGGTAGCGACAGCACCTGGCCGTCGTCGTCGACCAGCCCTGGCACGCCCATGCCGACAGCGTCGCAGCCGTCCGGTGTGAGCTGGTCCAACACGAGCTCGACGAGGTCGAGCGCGCCGCGCATCGTGCCGTCGTGCGGCACCGCGACGATCCGGGTGGGCTCGGCCGCGCCGTCCTCGAGCAACCCCGCCTTGAGCCGGGTCCCGCCGAGGTCGAGGACCGCGAGGCGCGTCACAGCCGCTCGTGTGCCCCGTGCCGGTCGACGTCCCAGGTGCGTCCCTGCACCCGCAAGCCGACCAGCCGGGCGTCGGGGTCGAGGCCCTCCAGCTGAGGGGTGGCGGTCACGGTGCCGTCGAGCGCGATGCGCACACCGAAGACCGACTCGATGACGAGCGCCACCCAGGCGCCGTTGGACGAGCAGGTCCAGTCGTTGATCCAGGGCGTCTCAGCGGGGGCCTTGAGAGCGCCGCCGGACTCAGGCGCGACGACCCCGTCGGCGAAGTGCGACTGGCCGAACGGCCCTTGGTTGGCGCTGCGCGCCAGGCCGTGCAACCAGGCACTCGCGAGGTCGGCGCGACCGAAGCGGTAGAGCGCTGCCGCGGCGCCCGGCGGCCACGCCGGATACGCGCCGGTCCACTGGTGGTCAGGGCGCACGCTGTAGGAAGCGTTGGTGTCACGGTCCGACAGGGCCCGCATCCAGGTGGGGGTCTGCAGCTCACGCACGAAGAAGTCCACCATCTCGCTGCGCTGCAAGTCGGTCAGGTCGTCGCCGACGGTGGCCGCAACTGTGCTGAAGTCATAGCAGTGTCGGACAGCGACTTTTGTCCCGTCCGGCTGCCTGGCGAACCAGTGGCCGGCGCCCTCGGCGTAGAGCTGGCCGAGGTCGGTGAGCAGCACGGCAGCCTCCGCGTCGTACCAGCTGGCGGCCAGCTCGTCGCCGAGGTAGCGAGCCACCTCGGCAACCCGGCGCAGCATCCAGACGTTGGCGGCATTGAGGCTGGCAACCTCGTTGATGTAGGTGCTGACGCACTCGAGCAGGTTGCCTACGCCGCCGTAGTTGGCGAGGCCGCTCTCGGTGCGGAAGTCCCGCCAGTTGCCAGCGAAGCGGTCGAGATGACCGACGACCGACAACGGCGCGCCCCCCGGGCCGGGCAGCTCCCGCGCCAACCAGGCGGTGTCACCGGTCGCCCGCAGGTAGGTGTCCATGGTCTGGTACATCGCGTAGTCGTTGACGGAGTACCACATGCCGACGGGTTGGCCGGTCAACCACTCGGTGCCCATGTGGGTGTGCACGTCGGTGGTGATCCAGTGCTCGAGGTAGCGCCGCATGACCACGGGGTCGAGCAGTGAGTGGACCATCGAAGACAGGCTGTAGTCCCAGAGGAACGTCAACGCCTGCCAGTAGCGGGGCATGAGGGTGTCGTAGGTGCGTCCCATGACGGAGTAGGGGTTGTCCCTCTTGAAGTAGACGACTCCGATGACGCCGGCGAGCCAGAGCCGCTTGAGATCCTCATCAGTCGTCTCGAGCAGCGGCAGGCTGCCGGAGTAGCGGTCGTTGTCCAGCGTGAAGACGGCCGCGAGCTCGGCGTTCCACGCCTGCTCGGTCATCGCGACGACGCCGTCGGGGTCGACAGCCAAGGCGTCATAGGACGTGAGCGCTCCGGCCACCGAGTCGCTGACGGTGATGAGCAGGGCGGCCTGCCAGGTGCCACCCGCCGCGATGACGGGGGACCAGCGCAGGCCGTGCACGTCGACAGTGTCAGCCGCCGGGATCCCGCCCTGGACCATCACTGCTTCGCTGCCCCTGGCCGTCCACACGAGTGCCCCGCGCTCGGTGTCGATCGCCACGGCGTTGTCGGTCTCGCAGGGCGGATAGGGCTCGGTCCAACGGCTGAGCCGCTGGGTGATGGTCGAGAACAGCGCAAGGCGGACCGGCAGTGCTCGGCCCTGGTCCGTCCAGTTGGTGATGCTGATCTGCACCAGGACGGCCGCCTCGCCGGTCGCCATGACCGTCGTGGTGCTGACCGACAAGCCGTCCCAGAACGCCTCTCGCTCGATGCGGTCGGGCTGCCAGCTGCAGGTGACCGACACACCGAGGGCACTGAACAGTCGGTCATCGAGGAAGAGCAGGCCGGTGACGAGCTCACCGGTCGCAAAGGGCGGGAAGCTGATGCTGCGCACCGCGACCGGATCGAGGTCGACCTGGGCGCAGCCCAGCCCGTTGGTGAGGCCGGGTGGGTTCCACAGATCCCCGAAGCGGTGCTCGAGCGGGTCGCTGCGCAGGTCGGCGACGGTCGGCAGCAGTGACGGTTGCGAGATGGTGGTCATGGGCGCCCCCCGGCGGCTGGTCCGACCTCGATGCGGAATCCGGTGCGGTCCGCGCGGTACCAAGCGGTGAAGGACTCGAAGGGCTCGCCGCTCTGGTCGACGTTGACAGAGGTCAGCCGTAGGACCGGGGCTCCCGCCCGCATGTGGAGGGCACGGGCGGTAGCCCGGTCGGCGGGGACGGCTTCGACCAGCCGGGAGCCGCTGCGGGGCCGCACCCCGAAGCCTTCACGCAGGACCTCGTAGAGGCTGCTGGCCGCCAGGTCCTGGCCGACGAGCCCGGCGAAGCGGGGCGACGGCAGCAGGGTGCGGGCCAGGCAGATCGGCTCCCCGTCGACCCGCCGGAGCCGGTCGAGCCGGACCACCTTGCTGCCGGTCGGGACGCCGAGGAGGGCGGCGTCCTCGGCGGTGGCGACGGTGGCCTCGAGCAGCAGGATCTCGGTCGTCACGGCCTTGCCGAGCTCGCTCATCTCGTCGAAGAAGCCGCGCATCTCATGGACGACGAGCTCGGCCCGGCGCGGGCCGCGGACGAACGACCCGCGGCCCTTCTCCTTCCGCACCAGGCCCTCGGCCGCCAGCAGCGCCAGGGCCTGGCGCACCGCAGTGCGGGAGATGCCGAAGAACTCGCAGATCACTGCCTCGGAGGGCAGGGCCCGACCGGGCTCCCAGTCGCCGTCTTCGATCGCGGTGCGGAACAGCGCGGCGAGCTGCGCGTAGAAGGGCACCGCGTCCGACCGTCGGATCGCGCTGCGCGGCAAGTCGGCCGGTCCGACGTCTTCTGTCATCCTGTCATGACAGCATGACATGTGGTGGGCGTCGAGGAGGTGCGTGGCGTGTCCGTCGATCCCGTCCTGGCCGGCCTGCTCGACGAGCTCGACGACGACGGCGGCGCCCCGATCGACCTCGAGGAGCTGAGGGCTGGACTCGACCGCTTTGCGGCGGCTGTCGCCCGGCCGGGACAGCCGGTGGCGCAGGTCATCGACGACGTCGTCGCAGGCGTGCCGGTCCGGCGCTACCGGCCAGCGCCCGTCACACCGGCAGGGCTGCAGTTGGTCTGGGCCCACGGCGGCGGCTGGATCGCCGGCAGCCTGAACGCCGTCGACCCGCTGTGTCGCGCGCTCGCGGTGGCAGCCGGCGTCGAGGTGGTCTCGGTCGGCTACCGCCTCGCACCCGAGCACCCGTTCCCCGCGGCCCTCGACGATGTTCTCGCGGTCGTCGACGCGATGGACGGTCCGCTCGCTGTGGGGGGCGACAGCGCCGGTGGCGGCCTGGCGGCTGTCGTCGCCCAGGTGCGTCCGGGTCGGCTGGCGGCGCAGGTGCTTGTCACGCCGCTGCTCGACGCGACGCTGTCCTCGCCGTCGATCACCTCGTTGGGTTCCGGCCACGGACTGACTCGGAACGCGCTGGAGCGCTACGTCGCCCTCTACCTGGACGGGGCCGCCCCCACCGACCTCCGGGCCTCGCCGCTGCTGGCTCCTGACCTGCGGGGCCTCCCGCCCACGGTCGTCGTCACGGCCGCAGTGGACCCGCTGCGGGACGAGGGTTCGTCGTACGCCGCCCGCCTGCAGTCAGCCGGCGTCCCGGTGCGGCACCGCTGCTGGCCGGCCATGGTGCACGGCTTCATGGGCATGTCGGCCCACACCCCGCTGGCCGACCAGGCGGTGGACTGGACAGCCGCCCGCTTGCAGGAGCTGGCGTGCGGTGAGCGAATCAGGTCATACCCGCCCGATGCGTGACATCCGTGGCAGGCTCGCTCCCGTCTGAGGAGGACCCACCCGGTGAGGCGTGTGCTCATCGCTGCCCTCGTGGCGGCGGTCGGAGCGGGCTTCGTCGTGCCCTCGTCGGCTGCCCCCTGCGCCGGCCGAGCGACGGAGCGCGAGGGCCTGACCGGAGTGTGGTCCACCTATCGGGCACCGGCTTTCAGCATCGGTCCGGTGGAGCTGGTCTCGCACGCCGGCGATGCCAACCGCTGGTACGCCACCAATGGCCTGGCCGTGGCGGCGTCCACCGACGGGGGCTGCAGCTGGCGCGAAATCCTGGTGCTGCCGGAGAGCCCGACGGCAGAGGTTCCGGCGACCCGATCGACGTCCCGCATCCGGACGCTGGCGGCCGCAGGGGGTGCGGTCGCGGCGACCGTCGAGGTGCTGTCGGAGATCCGACCGTTCGACCCTGTCCTTCCGGTGGAGGACCAGCCGGTCAGCTCACCGCTGTCGTCGACGCTGGTGCTGTGGGGCGTCAACGGCCTGGCTGCGACCGCGCCGCTGACGCTCCCGGTCGGCGCGCCCGGCCCCCTCGTACTCGCCCCGTCGATGGGTCGCACCGTCTATGTCACCGCCGGCGGGCGCCTGCACCGCAGCAGCGACGGTGGCACCACCTGGGTCCTGACCGACCTGCCCCTCGACACCGGCGGCGAGCGGCAGGGGGTGACCGAGGTCGCTGTCCACCCCAAGATCCCTACCGAGGCCTATGCCGTGCAGGCCGGGGTCCTGCACCGCAGCGTCGACGGATCGACCTTCGACGCGGTCGTGGACACCGACGGTTCGGTCGTCCCGGTGGTCGCGGTCACCGCCGACGAGAGCGACCCGCGCCAGGTGCGCATGTTGGAGCAGGTCGACGCCAGCTCGTCGCCGCACCAGCTGCGCCATTCCAAGGACGGGACGACCTACGCCGTACGCCGCACCGGTGCTGCCGACCTCGGGGATGTCAGAGGGACGGTGCAGTCGGGCATCGGGGGAGCCCGCGTCGACCAGCTCGTCTTCACGACGAGCAGCCCAGGGGGTCGCGACGCGCAGGTCTACAGCTACGACGTCTTCGTCAACCAGCTGCTGCCCGTTGACGAGTTCGGGCTCGGGCCCCTGCTCGACGTCGACCTGTCCGGCTCGTCGTTCCTGTTCCGGTCCCCGAACGCACTGGTGCGCTGGCTGCCGGGCGCGCGGCTGTCGACACCTCGGCGGTCGATCCAGGTCGGCGCGATCGGCGCCCCGCTGCCGCCACTGTCCGCGCAGACTGTCCTGCGCGGACCGACCGAGGTGGCACTGCGACGCGACCAGACCGCGACCCTCGACCTCGACCTGGCCCTGTCGCCCGAGCCGACCCCCATCGACGTGTTCTTCCTGCTCGACACCTCGGGGTCGATGGACGACGTCGTCAACGGCCTCGCCAACGGCTTCGCGCAGCTGGCTCGCGACCTGGGACGCCAGCGCATCGATGCGCGCTTCGGGCTCGGGGAGTACCAGGACACGGCGGGCACGCGGTTCCGGCGGCTGCTGGACATCGGGCCACCGGGTGAGCCGCTGCGCAAGGCACTCGCCAGCATCACCACGGCCGGTGGCGCGGAGCCGGCTTGGACCGCGCTGCATCAGATGTCCACCGGGACCGGTATCAGGGACCCGCGCAACGGCGACCCGGTCCGGCGGGGAGAGGGCGCGACCTGGCGGCAGGGCTCGCTGCGCGTGGTCGTGCACGCCACCGACGAGGTCCCGAGCGAGGACCCCGACGGGGCCACCAAGGATCAGGCTGTTCGGGCGCTGCGCGACGACGGAGTGCGCCACGTCGGCATCGAGGTCCTGCGCAACCGTGGGCTCGACGTCGCCGCGATCAGGGCCGACCCGACCTCGGTGATCGAGCGCGGCCGGCTCAACGCCATCCTCGCCTCGGTCTCCCGGGCGACCGGCGCGCTGGCACCTGCCGGTGGGGTGGACTGTGACGGCGACGGTCGCATCGACCTCCAGGAGGGCGCACCGCTGGTGTGCCAGGTGGTGCCGATCACCGACGACCGGGAGGCGACCGTCGAGCTGGCTGGGCCGCTGCTCGCGATCCTGTCCACGCTGCACGACCAGCAGCCGGTCGGGATCGACGTGTCACCAGCAACGACAGCCGCGGACCTGCGGGTGCGCGTGCGCAGTCTCAGTGCCACACCGACCGTCGACGTCAAGCGGTCCGCGGAGCTCGGGTTCCAGCTGTCGGTCACCTGCGCACCTGCCGCCTACGGCCGAACCCTGGACCTCTTGCTCCGGCCCGAGGTCGGCGCCCGCACCGGCGCCCCGCTGCCGCTGCGGGTCCGTTGCGAGGCGCTGCCCGGTGGACAGCAGCCACC
>JBKKBU010000056.1:0-3253 GCA_046713755.1 Mycobacteriales bacterium | reverse complement strand
CCGGGCCCCAGCCGACCGGGGCCGACGACCCGGTCGGCGAACAGCGCCACGGCGTGGTCGCACAGCGGGTCGATGTCGTCACGTTCGAGCGACTCCGGCACCCCCTGGCCGAGCACGAAGACCTGGTGCCGAAGGGCGAACACCGCCGGCATGTCCGACTCGCCGGCCAGTCGGACGACGAGCTCGCTGGGTTCGGTCACGAGCCGCTCGTCGTGCCGTAGTCCTGACCGATCGGCTTGGGCCGAGCCGGCACAGTGCCCTTGTCCTCGGGCAGGAAGAACTGGGTGACCTCGACGTCGACGGCGGTCGCCCCGGCCACGGCCACGTCGACTGCGCGGACGCCGCCGGTCTGCAGGAGCTCGGACAGCTCGCGGGCCCCCGCCTCGACGAGGACGGCAAACACGCAGGGGCAGGTGCTGCGGTAGGCGGCGGCTTCCTTGCCATCGACCTCCGCCTGGCGGACGAACTCAGCCTTGAACGCCTGCTCCGTGGCGACGGCGCTGGTGATGGAACGCGCCTGGCTGAGGTTGTCCTGCTGGTCACGGGCCTTGCGCTTGGCCGTGTCTGCGAACACCTTGCGGGTGTCCTGCACCAGGTCTTGGACGCTGATCTGCAGCACCTCTGCCGTGGCGCCCGCCGACTTGGCCCGGCTGAACACCTTCTTGACGTCGACCTCGTCGACGAGATCGGCGATGTCTTCGACCTTGGCGTAGGCGACGAAGCTGACCAGTGCGGTGTAGCGCTGGTCGGGGTCGGCGCGGTTGAGGTCCACGATCCGGGCTGTGGTCGCGTCGATGTAGTCCTGCACGCCCGCTCCCGGGTCGGGGCCGACCGTCGGGATCCCACCGGCCGATAGCGACTCCTGGAACTGCCGTTGCTGGTCCGCATCGGAGGGACCCGAGCGGGCCAGCGCCACCCCGGCGCCGCCGAGGAAGACCAGGGCCACCAGGAGGAAGCCCAGCTGTGGGATCTCACGGAGCAACGCGAGCGGTCCCCTTGACGCGTAGCGGTCGTCGAGACGTCGCAGGAAGCTTCCGCGGCCCGGCGAGCGCAGGGACTGCCATGCCTGCTCGCCCCGCAGCAGGACGGTGTGCCGCCGATGGCCCACGCTGTCCACGAACGACCGCAACCGAGCGGCCAGGATCGGGACCCAGCGGTCGTCAAGCCTGTCGAGCCTGCTCATGAGGCAGCCGCCACCCGATCCAGTGCCGTCTGCAGGTCGGCGGCGTAGGGGCTCGCGAACTCGACCCATCGACCGTCGTCAGGGTGGGCGAAGCCAAGCCGGACGGCGTGCAGCCACTGCCGCTCGAGCCCCAGCCGCTTGGACAGCGACGGGTCGGCGCCGTAGGTGATGTCGCCGACGCAGGGGTGCTTGAGCGCGGCCATGTGCACGCGGATCTGGTGCGTCCGACCGGTCTCGAGGTGGATGTCGAGCAGCGTTGCGTGGCGGAACGCCTCGATCGTCTCGTAGTGCGTGACGCTCGGCCTGCCGTCGGCGACGACGGCAAACTTGTACGCGCTCGTCGGATGCCGGTCGATCGGCGCGTCGACGGTGCCTTTGAGCGGGTCCGGGTGCCCCTGGACCAGCGCGTGATACCGCTTGTCGACGGTCCGCTCGCGGAAGGCATCCTTGAGCACGGTGTACGCGCGCTCGCTCTTGGCGACGACCATCACGCCGCTCGTGCCGACGTCCAGGCGGTGAACGACACCCTGCCGCTCCTCGGCCCCGCTGGTCGACACCCGATGGCCGGCCGCGGCCAGCCCTCCGATGACCGTGGGGCCCTCCCACCCTGGGCTCGGATGGGCGGCGACCCCGACCGGCTTGTCCACGACGATGATGTCGTCGTCCTCGTGGATCACGCGAAGCCCGTCCACCACCTCGGGCGGGGCGCTCGGTGCGATGTCCGGGCTGGGAAGGTCGACCTCGAGACTCGCACCCGCGAGGACGCGATCGCTCTTGATCGTCGCCTTGCCGTCGAGCGTCACACCACCCGCTCTGACAATCTCCGCCGCCGCCGTGCGCGACACGCCGAACAGCCGGCTGATGGCCGCGTCCAGTCGCAGCCCGTCGAGCCCCTCGGGGACGGGAACGGTGCGGCGCTGGGTCACCCCACCATCATGCCGTCTCGCCGGCGCGCGCTCCCTCGTGGTCGTCGTGGCCGTCGGCGCGCGAGCCGTCGATGCTGCGGCCGCGCCCCGCCAGCAGCACGGCCAGGGCGGCCCCCACGCTGATGCAGCTGTCGGCGACGTTGAAGCTCGGCCACCAGCCCAGGTCGATGAAGTCGACAACGGCACCCCGACCCACTCCTGGGTCGCGCAGCAGCCGATCAACGAGGTTGCCCGTCGCGCCGGCGAGGAGCAGTCCCAGGCTGACCGCCCAACCCGCGCTGCGTAGCCGGGTCGCGGTCCGTGCGATGACCACCACAACGGCCACCGCCACCGCGGTGAACACGATCGTGAAGCCCTGCGCGAAGGAGAACGCCGCGCCGGGGTTGCGGCTCACCCGGATCACGAGCTCCCCGCCGAGCAGGTCGATGGTCCGGCGGCCCTCGAGCTCGGCCACGACGGCGACCTTGGTCGCGATGTCCGCAGCCAGACCGAGCAGCGCGACCAGTGCCAGCAGGCCGGCCCGACGCTTCGGTAGCGGCTGGCTCAGCGCCGTTCCTCGCGCTGCTTGCAGCTCACGCACAGCGTGGCTCGCGGGAAGGCCTGCAGTCGCGCCTTCGGGATCGGGGTGCCGCAGTTCTCGCAGCGGCCGTAGGTGCCGGCATCGAGGCGGGCGAGCGCGCGCTCGACCTGCAGCAGCAGGTCGCGGCTGTTGTTGGCCAGCGACATCTCGTGCTCGCGCTCGAAGGTCTTGGTACCGGCGTCGGCCTCGTCACCGGTGCCCTCTGAGCCGGCATCGCGCTTGAGGCTCTGGGTCATCTGCTCGGCATCGTCGATCTCGCCGCGCAGCTCCTTGGCCTGCTGCTCGAGCTCCTTGCGGATGGCCTTCAGCTCGGGCTTGCTCCACGCGTCCGCGCCCGTCAGCGGGCCGGTCGGGATGACTACTTTCGCGGGCGCCTTCGTCGGCGCCTTCACCGGCGCGGGTACGGCCACGGGAGCCGCTGCGACCGGCGCAGGTGCGGGCGTGGGCGGTAGCGGCGGCGCGGCGGGGGCGGGTGCCGCTTTGACCGGTGCGGCCTTCTTGACCGGTGCGGCCTTCGTCACCGGAGCAGCCTTCGTGGCCGGCTTGGCCGGCGCAGCCTTCGTG
>JBKKBU010000055.1:0-6289 GCA_046713755.1 Mycobacteriales bacterium | reverse complement strand
GACGACAACCGGATCTCGATCGAGGACGACACCCAGATCGCCTTCACCGAAGACGTCTGCGCGCGCTACGAGGCCTACGGCTGGCACGTCCAGCGCGTCGACTGGGTGACCAAGGACGGGTCGTACGCCGAGGACGTGGTTACGCTCGACAAGGCACTCACTGCGGCCAGGAACGAGACCGAACGGCCGTCCTTCATCGCGCTGCGGACCATCATCGGCTGGCCGGCCCCCAAGCTGCAGGGCACCGGCAAGGCCCACGGCGCCGCCCTGGGTGAGGCCGAGGTGGCCGCGACCAAGAAGGCCCTCGGACTCGACCCGGCACAGACCTTCGAGCTGCCCGACGACGTCCTCGCCCACTCCCGCGAGGTCAAGGCCCGCGGCCGTGAGCTGCGCGCCGAGTGGGAAACCGCGTTCGCTGGGTGGCAGACCGCCAACCCCGAGGGGTCAGCCCTGCACGACCGGCTGAGGACCCGCAGCCTCCCCGCCGGTTGGGCCGACGCGCTGCCGACCTGGGACGCCGACCCCAAGGGCATGGCGACCCGCAAGGCCTCCGGTGAGGTGCTGTCGGCCCTCGCGCCGATGCTGCCCGAGCTGTGGGGCGGCTCGGCCGACCTGGCCGAGAGCAACAACACCACCCCCAAGGGCCAGCCGTCCTTCCTCCCGCCAGACCGCCAGACCAAGGAGTTCCAGGGCGGGCCCTACGGCCGGGTCCTGCACTTCGGCATCCGCGAGCACGCCATGGGCTCGGTGATGAACGGCATCGCCCTGCACGGCGGCACCCGCGTGTACGGCGGCACCTTCCTGGTGTTCAGCGACTACATGCGCCCGGCCGTGCGGCTCGCTGCGCTGATGAAGCTGCCCGTCACCTACGTATGGACGCACGACTCGATCGGCCTCGGTGAGGACGGCCCGACCCACCAGCCGATCGAGCACCTCGCGGCGCTCCGGGCGATCCCCGGCCTCGACGTCGTGCGGCCGGCCGACGCCAACGAGACCGCCGTGGCCTGGCGCACCATCCTCGGCCACACCGACCGGCCCGCGGCGCTGGCGCTGACCCGGCAGAACGTCCCCGTCCTGGACCGCTCGGTGCTCGGCTCGGCCGAAGGAACTGCCCGAGGCGCCTACGTCCTCGCCGACGCGTCCGACGGCCAGCCGCAGGTCCTGCTGCTCGCCACCGGGTCCGAGGTCCAGATCGCGCTGGCCGCCCGCGACCTGCTTGAAGCCGAGGGCACGCCCGCCCGGGTCGTCTCGGTCCCCTGTGTGGAGTGGTTCCGCGAGCAGGACGTGGCCTACCGCAACACCGTCCTGCCGCCCGACGTCCGGGCCCGGGTCTCCATCGAGGCCGGCATCGCGCAGTCCTGGTGGGAGTGGATCGGCGACGCCGGGGTGCCGCTGTCCCTGGAGCACTTCGGCGCTTCGGCGCCCTATGCCGTCCTCTACGAGCAGTTCGGCCTCACCGCCGACCGAGCGGTCGCTGCCGCCCATGCTTCATTCAGCAAGCTAGGCCTCACCCAGGGATCCACCACCGGCAACTAGGAGCCAGCTGTGACCGACCCGCTCGCCGACCTGTCCGCCGCGGGAGTGGCGGTCTGGCTGGATGACCTGTCCCGCACCCGCCTTGCCTCGGGCACCCTCGCCGCGCTGGTCGCGGACCGTCATGTCGTGGGCGTGACCACTAATCCGTCGATCTTCCAGAAGTCCCTGTCGGACGGCGCTGCCTACGACGAGCAGGTCCGCGACCTTGCGCTGCGGGGCTGCGACGTCGGCGAGTCCGTTCGGGCCCTGACGGCGTACGACGTCCGCTGGGCCTGCGACGTGCTGCGCCCGGCGTACGACGCCAGCGCCGGCGTCGACGGCCGAGTCTCCATCGAGGTGGACCCCCGACTCGCGCACGACACCGCCCGGACCGTCGCTGAGGCCAAGGCCCTGTGGTGGCTGGTCGACCGGCCCAACCTGCTGATCAAGATCCCGGCCACCCTGGCCGGGCTGCCGGCCATCACCGAGGTGCTGGCCGCCGGCATCAGCGTCAACGTGACGCTGATCTTCTCGCTCGACCGCTACGCCGCGGTGATGGACGCCTTCCTGACCGGCGTCGAGCAGGCCAAGGCGGCCGGCCACGACCTGTCTCGGCTCGCGTCCGTCGCGTCGTTCTTCGTCTCCCGCGTCGACACCGAGATCGACAGCCGACTCGACAAGTCCGGGCACGCCGAGCTGCGCGGCCGGGCCGCGATCGCCAACGCCCGGCTGGCCTACCAGAGCTACGAGCGGGTCTTCGCCAGCGACCGGTGGGCAGCGCTGGCCGCCGCCGGCGCGATCCCGCAACGGCCGCTGTGGGCGTCAACCGGGGTCAAGGACCCGAGCTACGACGACACGCAGTACGTCGTCGAGCTGGTCGCGCCGGGGACCGTCAACACCATGCCGGAGGCGACCATGGACGCGGTCGCCGATCACGGGGTCGTGCGCGGCGACACGGTGACGATGACCTACGCCGAGGCGCAACGGACCATGCAGGACCTGGCCGCGGCCGGGATCGACATCGACGCGGTGACCGAGCTGCTCGAGGTCGAAGGAGTCCAGAAGTTCGAGGACGCCTGGAACGAGCTGATCGAGTCCGTGACCGCCCAGCTGGAGGCGGCGGGGGCAACGGTCAGCGCCACCGGTGCTGTCTCGCCGGCCGGTGACGGACCGGCCGCTGCGTCGCCGGAGGGCAGCGCGTGACGGTCGGCGTCGAGGTCACCGGAGCGCTGCGCGACGCCCAGCAGCAGGCGCTCGAGAAGCTGCGGGCCGACGACGTGCCCGCGCGGCTCGCGGCCGCGGACCCGACGCTGTGGGTCGACGGCTCGGAGGCCCCGACCCGGCTCGGTTGGCTCGACGCCGTGGCCCGGTCCCGACCATTGCTGCCTGACTTGTTGGCACTGCGCGCCGCGTTGCGGGCCGAGGGGATCACCCGGGTCGTGCTGTGCGGGATGGGTGGCTCGTCCCTGGCTCCTGAGGTCATCTGCCGCACCGCGGGTGTCCCCCTCCTCGTCCTCGACTCCACGCACCCCGACCAGGTCCGCGCCGCTCTGGGCGGCGACCTGACCCGGACCGTCGTCGTGGTGTCGAGCAAGAGCGGCGGCACGGTGGAGACCGACAGCCAGCGCCGGGTGTTCGTCGCGGCCTTCGAGGCAGCCGGGATCGACGCCAGCTCCCGCATCGTCGTCGTCACCGACCCCGGGTCCCCCTTCGCCGAGCTGGCGACCGCCGAGGGCTACCGCGCGATCTTCCTGGCTGACCCCACGGTGGGCGGCCGCTACAGCGCGCTCACCGCCTTCGGGCTCGTGCCGTCGGCCCTCGCCGGAGTGGACGTCGAAGCGCTCCTCGAGCAGGCGACGCGACCCGGCCTGCTCGCCGCCGGCCTGGAGCTCGGCGCAGCGCTCGCGGGTGACCCGAGCAGGGACAAGCTGGTGCTCGACGCCGTGGGCTCGGACCTCATCGGCTTCGGTGACTGGGCCGAGCAGCTCATCGCCGAGTCGACCGGCAAGCACAGCAAGGGACTGCTGCCCGTCGTCGTGGGCGCAGACGCCCCCGAGGCGACCTCGACGGGGACGGATCTGCACGTCATCCGCATCGGGTCGGCGCCGCCAAACGGCACCGGCGTGACCGGCAGCCTGGGCGGGCAGTTCGTCGTGTGGGAGGTCGCCACGGCTCTCACCGGTCGGTTGCTGGAGATCGACCCCTTCGACCAGCCGGACGTCGAGAGCGCGAAGACCGCCGCCCGCGGGATGCTCGACGGGCCGCCTGACGCCGAGCCGCCCGCCTTCCTCGACGGTGCCGTCGAGGTGCGGGGGACACCCGGACTCCTCGACGGGGTCGGGGACCTGGCGGGAGCGGTCATGGCGCTGCTGGAGACGCTCGACCCCCGCGGCTACCTGGCCGTCATGGCCTACCTCGACCGGCACCGGGACGCCGCGCTAGCCGGCGTGCGGGCCCCGCTGGCCGGCCGCACCGAGCGCCCGGTGACCTTCGGATGGGGGCCGCGGTTCCTGCACTCGACGGGGCAGTTCCACAAAGGCGGACCGCCGGTGGGCGCTTTCCTGCAGGTCACCGGCCTCGTCGAGCAGGACCTCGACATCCCCGACCGACCGTTCAGCTTCGGGACGCTGCTCACCGCCCAGGCAGCCGGCGACGCAGCGGTCCTCGCCGAGCACGGCCGCCCGGTGCTCCGCCTGCACCTCACCGACCGCACCGGCCTCGACCAGGTCCTAGCAGCCCTGTCATGAGCAACGGCACGAGCAACCCCATGAGCAATCCGCTCCGCGATGCCCGGGACCGCCGACTCCCGAGAGTGCCCTCGTCGTGCGCGCTGGTGGTCTTCGGCGTCACCGGCGACCTGGCGCGCAAGAAGCTCATCCCCGCCGTCTACGACCTGGCCAATCGCGGGCTGCTGCCGCCCGGTTTCGTCCTGCTCGGGTTCGCCCGACGGGACTGGGGCGACGGCGACTTCGAGCAGATCGCCAAGGAGGCAGCCAAGAAGGGCGCCCGCACCGAGTGGCGGGAGGAGGTGTGGCAGCGGTTGGCCGAGGCCACCAAGTTCCTGCCAGGGTCATTCGACGACGACGCCGCGTTCGACCGGCTCGCCGCGATGCTGCAGGACCTCGACGGCAGCCATGGGACCGGGGGCAACGCGGCCTTCTACCTCTCCATTCCGCCCGCGGCCTTTCCGACGGTGCTGCGCCAGATGCACCGAACCGGCATGGCTGACAACGACAAGACCAGCAGCTGGCGACGCGTCGTCGTCGAGAAGCCCTTCGGTCACGACCTGCCGAGCAGCATGGACCTCAACAAGCTCGTCGACGACGTCTTCAGCGCCCGGGACGTCTTCCGCATCGACCACTACCTGGGCAAGGAGACGGTCCAGAACCTGCTCGCGCTGCGCTTCGCCAACACGTTGTTCGAGCCGATCTGGAACAGCCACCACGTCGACCACGTGCAGATCACGATGGCTGAGGACGTCGGCATCGGCGGCCGGGCTGGCTTCTACGAGGAGACCGGCGCGGCCCGCGACGTGCTCCAGAACCACCTGCTGCAGCTGCTGGCACTCACCGCGATGGATGAGCCGGTCGACTTCGAGGCCGAGTCGCTGCGCACCGAGAAGCGCAAGGTCCTCGGTGCCGTGCGGTTGCCCAAGGACCTTGCCTCCTACGCCGTCCGTGGCCAGTACGACCAGGGCTGGCTGGCCGGCGAGCGGGTCAACGGCTACCTCGCCGAGGAGGGCGTCGAGCCCGACAGCCGGACCGAGACCTTCGCCGCCGTGCGCCTCGACATCGCCACCCGGCGCTGGGCCGGGGTGCCCTTCTACCTGCGGACCGGCAAGCGGCTCCCCCGGCGCGTGACTGAGATCGCCGTGGTGTTCCACAAGGCACCGCACCTGCCGTTCAGCACGTCGGACACCGAGGAGCTCGGCTCCAACCAGCTCGTCGTGCGGGTCCAGCCCGACGAGGGCATGACGTTGCGCTTCGGATCAAAGGTCCCTGGTACGACGATGGAGGTCCGTGACGTCGCCATGGACTTCCTCTACGGCGAGGCCTTCACCGAAAACTCTCCGGAGGCCTACGAGCGGCTCCTGCTGGATGTGCTGCTCGGCGACGCCTCGCTCTTCCCGCGCAACGAGGAGGTCGAGGAGTCCTGGCGGATCGTCGACCCGATCGAAGAGCTCTGGGCGGCCCAGGACAAGCAGCAGCCGAGTGGGCCCGAGCGCTATCGCGCGGGTGAGTGGGGCCCGCGCGGCGCGGACGAGATGCTCGCCCGCGACGGCCGCAGCTGGCGGCGACCATGACGACTGCGTCGGGCCGGAGGCCCGCATGACGACTCTGTGGGACACCTCAGGCACCGCCGTCGTCAAGGCGCTGGCGGCGGAACGACGGCAGGCGGGCTCGGTGTCCAGCGGACTCGCGCTGACCCTGGTGGCCGTTGTCGACGAGAAGCTCGTGACCGAAGCCGAGCAGGCTGCGACCAGGGCCGCCGCTCAGCATCCCTGCCGGTTGTTGATGGTGGTGCGGCGCCGGCCCGACGCCCCCGAGCCGCGCCTGGATGCTGAGGTCTCCGTCGGCGGCCGACTCGGCCCTGGCGAGGCCATCGTCATGCGCATGTACGGCCGACTGGCCCTGCACGCCGAGTCCGTCGTGCTGCCGCTGCTGGCGTCGGACGCACCGGTCGTGACCTGGTGGTACGGCGAGCCGCCGCCCCTCATCGCGCACGACCCCCTGGGGGTGTTCGCGGCCCGTCGCGTCACCGACAGCTCGCACGG
>JBKKBU010000054.1:0-7038 GCA_046713755.1 Mycobacteriales bacterium | reverse complement strand
GGCGGCGAGCTCGCCCTGGCCGCCGTCGCCGGCGGGCCGCGGCCGCCGGGCCGCCGCGGGCAGGCGGATGGCGGCGCCGAGGGGGGCCGCGCCGCGCACGACCGGCGAGGCGGCCACCCGACCGGCCGCCACCGCGCGCAGCACCTCGAGTGCCGACGCCGCCCCGCCCGGCAGCGCGAGCAGCCCCACCTCGACCCCGGCGCGAACCCGCCAGGCCGACGCGATCCCGCGCACCGACAGTGCTTCCTCCGGAGCGCGCAGCGGCTCCCGACCCGGCTGGTCGAAAGCGGCCACCACGACCAGGAGCGGGCCGTCCAACCGCATCCCGAGCACGTCGGCCGCCTCCGCCGCGAGCGGGGCCTCCACGCCACGGCCTTCGAGCAGTGCGTCCAGCAGCACCTGCTGTCGGCGCTGGTCCAGCGAGCGCAGCCGTCCTTCCTCCGTGCGGTAGGCGGCCGCAGCCGCGGCGGAGTGGGTGTCGACGACCTGCCAGAGCACCGTCGCGACGTCCAGCAAGCGGCCCTCGTCGACGTCCTGGGGCCGGCGGCGCGCCTCTCGGACGAGGCCCTCCCACAAAACCCGCCCCCCGAGGCGGTAGGACTGCAGGAGCGCATCCAACGGGACGCCCTGGTGGGCCCGGACCCGCCCCGTCTCGGACGGCGCATCGATGAGCTGCCGCGGGTCTTCGAGGTCTCCCGACACCGACTGCAAGGAGCGCCGGAGGTTGCTCCGACACGAGTGCATCAGGTCGTCGCGGTCGTGCCCCGCGTATTCGGCGATCTCCCCGAGGATGAGGTCTGCGAGCGTGGCCGCGAGGTCCTCAAGGTGGTCGGACAGCAGCCGACGGCCCAGCTCCGGCACGACTCCGGGCGACAGCACTGGAGCAGACACCTGCAAAAGGTAGCGCCGCGCACACCCCGCCACCAGGAAGGCGGAGACAAACAGGGTCAGAAGTGGCTCCCCAGCCCACAGGCGCGCCTTGCCTCATCACGAAACAGTCCCGTGACGCACGCCACACCAGCGCTCGGGATCGGGGTCTCATGAGCCGTCGCAGCACCACCTTCGTCCGGCTCGGCGCCTTACTGCTGGTGAGTGCCGTGCTGCTGCCCGTCCCGGCCGCGGGCTCCACCGCGTCCACCTCGTCCACTGCGTCGACAGCGGCGCTGTCGGCGGGCTCAGGGATCGTGACGATCACGACGCTCTCGCAGCGCGCCGACCTCGTCGCCGGCGGCGACGTCCTGGTGCAGATCGACCTGCCGGCTGGCGCGACGACGCAGGGACTCGTCGTCGACGTCGGTGGCCGCGACATCACGAGGCAGTTCGCGGTGCGCCGGAACGGCAAGCTCCTGGGGTTGCTCACCGGGCTGGCGCTCGGCAAGAACATCGTGACGGCCGAGCTCCCCGACGGCCGCGGGGCCCGCCTCACCGTCACGAACCACCCCATCGGCGGCCCGGTGTTCTCGGGGCCGCAGGTGCAACCGTGGACCTGCCACGAAGGCGCTCTCGACGCGCAGTGCAACAAGCCGCCGGCTTACACCTACTTCTACAAGCCCACGAGCGGGGGCGGCCTGACCGAGTACAGCCCGGACTCACCGCCGAGCGATGTCGCGACGACGACGACGGACACCGGTGAGACCGTCCCCTTCGTGGTCCGCCAGGAGACCGGCGTGATGGCCCGCGACGAATACCGCATCGCCGCGCTGTGGGACCCGAGCAACCCGACCTCGACGCCGTTCGCGCCGCCGAAGGGCTACAACTCGAAGCTGGTCCTCACCCACGGCGCAAGCTGCGGCATCACGTTCTCGCAGGGCGAGGCACCGGACGTGCTGAACGAGACCGCCCTTGGCAAGGGCTTCGCCGTCGCCTCCCATGCGCTCGACAACGCCGGCCACAACTGCAACATCGCCACCCAGGCCGAGTCGCTGGTGATGACCAAGGAGCGGGTGGCCGAGCTCTACGGGCCGATCCGCTACACGATCGGCAGCGGCTGCTCCGGTGGTGCTCTCACCCAGCAGCAGGTCGCCAACGCCTACCCCGGCGTCTACCAGGGCATCACCCCGGCCTGCAGCTTCACCGACTCCTGGTCCTCCGGCATGCAGAAGGAGGACTACAAGCTGCTGCGCAGCTTCTTCGAGACGCCGACCCGGTGGGGCGTGGGGGTCGTCTGGTCGCCGCTGCAGCAAGCCTCGGTCAACGGCCACCCCAACTTGGCCAACCCGATCGCCTTCACGACCGCGATCCCCAACAACAACGACCCCAGTCGCACCTGCCCGGGACTCGCTGCCGACAAGACCTACGACGCCAAGGCCAACCCCACCGGCGTCCGCTGCACCCTCGCCGACTACATGGTCAACGTCTTCGGTCGCCGGCCGGACGGCAAGGCGGGCAAGCCGTTCGACAACACCGGCATCCAGTACGGCCTGGCCGGCTTCCAGGCCGGCCTGCTGACGGCCGCCCACTTCGTCGACATCAACGTCAAGATCGGGTCGCGCGACATCGACGACGAGCCGCAAGCGGTCCGGACGGCAGCCGACCCACTCGCCCTCGAGCGGGTCTTCCGCAGCGGGGCGGCCAACATCGGCACCCACCTCGACAAGGTCGCGATCATCGACCTGCGCGGGCCGGACCCGGGCGCGTTCCACGACGTCTACCGGACCTACGCCATGCGTGAGCGGTTGCTGCGCGAGCACGGCACGGCCGACAACCAGGTGCTGTGGCGTGGCCAGGTGCCGCTGTTCGGCGACCCGTCCTACGCCAACCAAGCCATCCTCGCGATGGACAGCTGGCTGAAGGTCGTCGAGGCCGATACCCGTGACGTCCCGCTGCCTCGCAAGATCCTTGACGCCCGCACGAAGTCGGGCGTCACCGAGCGCTGTACCAACGGCTCCGGTGTCGCGCTGCCTGCGGCCGTCTGCGACGGGACCGTCGAGAGCTACGGCACCCCTCGGTTCGAGGCCGGCATGCCGTTGACCGACGACACGATCACGTGCCAGCTCAAGCCGATGGCCAAGAGCGACTACCCGGCATCGCTGACCGACGCGCAGTTCGCCGCGCTCCGGGAGGTCTTCCCGTCGGGGGTCTGCGACTACGCCAAGCCATCGGTCGCCAAGCAGCCGACCGTCGCGTGGCAGACCTACGCCCGCGTCGCCGGCGGCGAGCCGCTGGGCGCCGCACCTGTCTCCGTGCCGTTCGGCCCGGTCGCTCCCGCCCGACCGGCGGCAGCACCTCCGACCAGCACGCTCCCGACCACCGGCGCACCCGTCGCGGTCGCGCTGCTCGGCCTCCTGCTCACCGGTGCCGCCATCCTGGCGCGTCGCCGGACCGCTCCCACATCCTGAGGTGTCCATGCGCCGCACCCCGTCCCTCCTCGCCGCCGGCACCGCTGTCGCCCTCGGCCTGGTCATCCTCCCCATCGCACCGCCGGCCAGTGCCGCGGCGGACGTCGTCGTGCTCACGACGCTGTCCAACCGCGCCGACATCGTCAGCGACGGCAACGCCCTCGTACAGGTCGACCTGCCGTCCGGCGCCACGATCCGAGGGATGCGGGTCGACGTCGACGGCCGCAACGTCACGTCGCAGTTCGCGGTCCGCCCCAACGGCGAGATCCAAGGCGTGCTGACCGGTCTGAAGCTCGGCAAGAACGTGCTGAAGGCCGAGCTTCCCGACGGCCGAGGTGCCCGGCTCACCATCACCAACTACCCCATCGGCGGCCCGGTGTTCAGCGGCCCGCAGATCCAGCCGTGGACCTGCACCGGCGAGTCCCTCGACAAGCAGTGCAACCGGGCCCCTGCCTACCGCTACTACTACAAGTCGACGTCCGGCGGTGCCCTCAAGGAGTTCAGCCCGGACTCCCCGCCTTCGGACATCGCCACGACGACGACCGACACCGGCGAGACCGTGCCGTTCGTGGTGCGCCAGGAGACCGGCGTGCTGGCCCGCGACGAGTACCGCATCGCGGCGATCTACGACCTGAAGGCCCCCCAGTCCGCACCGTGGGCTCCCCCGAAGGGCTACGCCAGCAAGCTGGTCATCACCCACGGGGCGAGCTGCGACACGTCGTACGCGATGGGCGCGGCTCCTGCCGTGCTCAACGAGGTCTCGCTCGGCAAGGGCATGGCCGTGATGTCGCACGCGCTCGACAACGCCGGCCACAACTGCAACATCGTCACGCAGGCAGAGTCGCTCGTGATGACCAAGGAGAAGGTGATCGAGCAGTTCGGCCCGATCCGCTACACGATCGGCACCGGCTGCTCCGGTGGCTCCCTGGTGCAGCAGCAGATCGCCAACGCCTACCCGGGTCTCTACCAGGGCATCAGCCCGGCCTGCAGCTTCACCGACGCGTGGAGCTCGGCGCAGCAGTACGTCGACTACGCGATGCTGCGGGCCTACTTCGAGGACCCGACCAAGTGGGCCCCCGGCGTGGTCTGGACGCCGATCCAGCTGGAAGCGGCGTACGGCCACCCGAATCCCGCCAACCCGATCAGCTTCACCGAGGTCATCCCCAACGGCGGTGACCCCTCCCGCAGCTGCCCCGGCGTACCCGCGGCGGATGTCTACAGCGAGACCAACAAGGACGGCGTGCGCTGCTCGTTCCAGGACTACATGGTCAACGTCTTCGGCGAGACGGCCGATGGTCGGGCGCGCAGTCCGTTCGACAACACCGGCATCATGTACGGCCTCTCCGGGCTGGCTGACGGCACCATGCTGCCCGCGCAGTTCGTCGACCTCAACGTCAAGATCGGCTCTTTCGACCTGGACTACGAGCCGCAGGCGAAGCGCGCTGTCGCCGACCCGCTGGCGCTGCAGCGGGTGTTCCGCAGCGGTGCCGTCAACACCGGCAATGCCCTCGACCAGGTGGCCATCATCGACCTGCGCGGGCCGGACCCGGGCGCCTTCCATGACGTCTACCGGACCTACTCGATGCGCGAGCGGCTGATCCGCGAGCACGGCACCGCCGACAACCAGGTGCTCTGGCGGGGACAGGTCGTGCTGTTCGGGGACACCAACTTCGTCGACGAGGCGATCGTGGCCTTGGACAAGTGGCTGGCCGAGGTCGAGAAGGACACCCGAGCCGTGCCGCTGGCCCAGAAGGTCCTGGCCGCCCGCACCGCCGCCGGCATCACCGAGCGCTGCACCAACGGCGCCGGAGTCGCGCTGCCCGCAGCCGTCTGCGACACCACCGTGACGGCGTACGCCTCGCCGCGCATCGAGGCGGGCGCTCCCGTCGCCGACGACGTCATGAAGTGCCAGCTCAAGCCCCTGGAGCGCACGTCCTTCGGCGTGGCGTTCGCCGACGCCCAGTGGGCGGCTCTGCAGCAGGCCTTCCCGACGGGCGTCTGCGACTACAGCAAGCCGTCGGTGTCCAAGCAGGCAGCAGTCCAGTGGATGACGTACGCCCCCCAGGTCGGTGGCACCCCGCTCGGTGTCGCCCCGGTGTCCGTGCCCTTCGGGCCCCAGAGCGCACCGACGGTGACCCGACCTGGCACGACGCTCCCGACCACCGGCGGGTCAGTCGCGCTGGCGGTGCTGGGCCTGGTCCTCGTGGGGGCCGCCGTTCAGCTGCGGCGCCGCCACACCTGAACCTGCACCCCCGGCGGCACTGACTGGCGCTGACTGGCACCATGCCGCCATGGAGTGGACCCACCTCGTGACGCTCGACGTCACCGGCCGACCCGCCAACGTCGCGACGACCCATGTCGAGACCTGGACGGAGGCGGTCCGCGACGCCGTGGACAGCTCCGGTGTCGAGGTGGTCGAGGGCCGGTTCTCGGTGCGCATGGAGTTTCGGCTGACCCCGTCGTCACGGATCAATGACGCCGAGGATCTGCACCACCTGGTAGGGCCGACGCTCGACGGGCTCGACGGCGTCTTCGGGACGCTGCTGTGGGCCGGGGAGGACCGCACCCAGGACGACCGGGTCGACCACCTGGAGGCGTGGAAGCGTCCGGTCGAGGAGGACGAGGAGCCGGGCGTCTCGATCGAGGTGTGGACCCGGTCCTAGTACGGCGTGACGACCGCCTGCACCGGGGTGACGACGTTCGGCGCGTACTCGGTGAGGACGTTGCGTGGACCGGTCATCGGGACGCTGTAGCGCCACTGCTGCCCGTCGACCTCCGTCACCGGCACGCCGAGCGTGGCGTTGTCGCTGTCGTGGGTGGCGAAGAAGTGGATGCCGTGCGCACCGAAGGCGCCCTGGAACGGCGTCTTACCGGCGGCCGGGGCGCACACGAGATCTGCGTACGACGACACCGCCTCGCCGCGGTCCTTCGCGGCCTGCACGTAGCCGGCTTTGACCTCGTCGTCGGTGGAGGGCTCGCCCGGCCAGGGGCGCTGGACCGGGTCGTCGCCGGTGCCGTCGTCGAGGCACGCGTCATCGCGGTAGTAGGGCACCGCCGTGGCGTTGGTGAGTGAGGTCGCGCCCTTGAACTCGAAGACGTAGACCAGGCTGCCGGCGCTGCCCTTGCCGGCGACCTGCTCCGGCCGGTCGACGGCGCTGACCGCATCGAAGCTCGGGTCGGGAGCGTCGAAGTACGCGGGGAAGCCGCCGCCCACCGGGATGTTGTCGACCTGCCCCTGGTCGTCGTTGATGCCGTCGATCCGGACGCCATCCGGACGGGCCAGGTTGTAGTAGGTGGAAGCCACGTCCTTGTTGTAGTCCCAGGACGTGTAGAGGCCGTCACTCGGGATCGGGTGCACGCGGATCCGGTAGCGGTAGACGTCGGCGTCGCGGTAATAGGTCTCGGTCTTCGTGACGTTGGTGCCCGAGTCGGCGCCCCAGACCTCGCGGATCGCGCGGACCGGACCCTGCCGCCAGCCGAGCAGCGACGCGTTGGCCTCCCAGTTGACCTGCTCGTCCTCGAAGCCCACGAGGCTGACCGTCGAGTCGGGGCTCTGCTGGAACGCGCGCCCCTTCCAGCGGTCGATGAGGTCGGGGCCGTAGGCAGGCGGCGCCGGCTCGGTCACCGTCTCGCAGACGGGCGGCAGTGGCTGGTCCTTCTTCTTCGGCTTGGCCGGCGCCGGCGCGGCGGTGCAGACCTC
>JBKKBU010000053.1:0-27663 GCA_046713755.1 Mycobacteriales bacterium | reverse complement strand
TTTATCCGTCCGGATGGCGGTTCGTCGTTCCTGCTGTGGGAGCGGGCAGCACCCGGGCTGGTCCTCGTCAACCGCGCCGGGCAGCGCTGGGTCAACGAGGGCACCCCCTACAACACCTTCGGCCACGAGATGCTCGCGGCGGACGCCAAGGACGGCCTGACGATCCCGTCGTGGTTCGTCGCCGACGCCGACTACTTCGACCGCTACGGCTTCGCGGGGCTGCGGCCCGGCGCTGACCTCGAGCCCTGGATCGAGGCGGGTGCGCTGCTGCGGGCCGACACCGTCGACGAGCTCGCCGCGATGATCGAGGCGCCGGATCTGGCCCGCGAAGTCGACCGCTACAACGGGTTCGTGGCGGCGGGGGTCGACGCGGACTTCGGCCGCGGCCGCGAGGACAGCTACGAGCGCCAGCTGCTTGCGGTCTTCCAGCGCTACCCGGCGATTCCCGGGCCGCACGAGTTCCCCAACCCGTCGCTGGCACCGGTGGCCACCGGCCCGTTCTATGCGGGTCGGATCGTGCTGTCGGACCTCGGCACCAAGGGCGGTCTGGTCTGCGATGCCGAGGCGCGGGTGCTGCGCGAGGACGGCAACGCGATCCCGGGGCTCTACGCCTGCGGCAACACGATGGCCTCAGTCATGGGCCACGCCTACCCGGGGCCGGGAGCCTGCATCACGCCCGCGATGGCGTTCGGTCGCGCCGCCGCGCATGCCATGGCGGATGCGCGCGTTGACACCGCGGTGCAGAGCTGACCCGCTTCGACGGGCGCACGGTCCTCGTCACCGGCGGGACGCGGGGCCTGGGTCGGGGGATCGCCGACGCGTTCGCGGCCGCGGGGGCGGACGTGGTGGTCTGCGGTCGGACCGAGGTAGCCGACCTGCCGTACGGCTTCATCGCCTGTGACGTGCGGGACCCGGCGGCGGTCGACGGGCTCATCGACGCCGTGGTCGCCCGCACGGGACGGCTCGACGTCGTGGTCAACAACGCCGGGGGCTCGCCAGCTGCGCTGGTCGCCGATGCCAGCCCGCGCTTCCACCAGCGGATCATCGAGCTCAACCTGCTGGCGCCGCTGTTCGTCGCCAAGGCCGCGCAGCGCGTGATGGCCACGCAGCCCGATGGCGGGGTGATCCTCATGATCGGGTCGGTGGCGGCCATCCGGCCCGCACCCGGGACCGCTGCCTACGCCGCAGCCAAGGCCGGCCTGGCCGCCCTCACCCGGGCCCTCGCGATCGAGTGGGCCCCGTTGGTGCGGGTCAACTGCATCTCGCCGGGGCTGATCTCCACCGAGGCGGCCACCTACGGCGAAGACGTGCCGGAGGTGGCCGCGGCGGTGGCGGCCACGATCCCGGCCGGTCGGCTGGCCAGCCCTGCCGACGTCGCAGCGGCCTGCCTCATGCTGGCGTCACCCGCGCTCGCCTACACCACCGGCGCGGACCTGTTCGTCGACGGTGGGGGCGAGGTCCCCGCTTTCCATTACGCCGCAGGAGGCAATGTGACGGGCGGCAATGTGACAGGCGGCAGTGCGGCAGGAGGCAGCGGTGGCTGAGGCTTATCTCGTCGAGGCGGTCCGGTCGCCGGTGACACGCAAGGGCACGGCCCTGGCGCAGGTCCACCCCGCGGACCTCGGGGCCCACGTGCTCGCGGCGCTGGTCGCCCGGGCCGGCATCGACCCGGCGGCCGTGGACGACGTCGTGATGGGTTGCGTCGACACGATCGGCCCGCAGGCCGGCGACATCGCCAGGACGGCCTGGCTGGCCGCTGGACTGCCTGAGTCGGTGCCTGGCGTCACCGTCGATCGGCAGTGCGGCTCCTCCCAACAGGCGGTGCACTTCGCGGCCCAGGCCGTCATGAGTGGCACGGCGGATCTCGTGGTGGCTGCTGGCGTCCAGAGCATGTCGGCCATCCCGATCTCGTCGGCAATGACGGTGGCGGAGCCGCTGGGCTTCCCGGACCCGTTTACGACCTCGAAGGGCTGGGTGCAGCGCTATGGCCCCGGCCAGCTGTCGCAGTTCTGGTCCGCCGACGAGATCGCCCGCCGCTGGGACATCAGTCGGCTCTCGATGGAGGAGTTCGCCCTCGAGTCGCACCGCCGGGCTGCCGCCGCGATCGATGAAGGCCGCTTCACGGCCGAGATCGAGCCTTACGGCGACGTCGCGGAGGACATCGGGCCGCGCCGCGACACCACATTGGCCAAGATGGCCGCGCTCGCGACGCTGAACCCGGACGGGCGGGTCCACGCCGGGGTGGCCTCTCAGCTGACGGACGGAGCGGCCGCGCTGCTGGTCGCCTCGGAGGCGGCGTTGCGCGTCCACGGGCTGACCCCCCGGGCCCGGATCCATCACCTGTCGGTGCGGGGCGACGACCCCGTGCTCATGCTCACTGCCCCGATCCCGGCGACCGCTCACGCCCTGGCGAAGACCGGCCTGTCGATCGACGACCTGGACCTGATCGAGATCAACGAGGCGTTCGCCTCGGTGGTCCTCGCCTGGGCCAAGGACACCGGTGCCGACCTGGCGAAGGTCAACGTCAACGGCGGCGCGATCGCACTGGGCCACCCGCTCGGCGCCACGGGGGCCCGCCTCATGACGACCCTGCTGCACGAGCTCGAGCGGACCGGTGGCCGCTACGGGCTGCAGACGATGTGCGAAGGCGGCGGACAGGCCAACGTGACCATCATCGAGCGGCTCTGAACCAGCTCATCACCGTCCTTCACCGCGGTCCCTCATCACCGTGGGTAACCAGAAGTAACCATGCGTAAATGACCCGATCTCGTCCTATGGTCGCGCCCGGACTGGGCCGAAGATCACGAGGTAGGCCCGGTCCCGCCTGCGCGACCGAGAGGTGCAGTCATGTCCGACGTCAAGGTGATCGCCCGCTGGGACGGCTGGTGCCAGCCCTGCGAGACGCAGCGCCCACTGGTGCTGACGGCGTGGGGCGCGCGTGGTCCGCTGGCTTGGCTGCGCGGGATCGGTCCCGAGGATCGGGCGCTCAACCTCTACTGCCGGGTCTGTGGCGTGCACCAGTTCGTGCCCCAGGACGAGGCGGACGACCCCGAGATCGTGTTCACCGCGATCGACCTGCTCCTCGCCGTGAACCGGGTCGGGCTGACGTCGGTCGCCGTGGCAGCCCCCCGCGCCGCACCTGTTGTCGTGGTCCCCTCCCCGCGCCGCATCACGACCGTGGTCGGACCTCGCCCGACCGTCGCCGCCGTGGTGCTGCCGATGGCCCGGCTGCCCCGACCCGACAGCGAGACCATGCTCGACCTCGTGGGCATCGGACTCGCCGCCCACTGATCCGGCTGCCGTCGGCTCCTGCCTGTGACTCCTAGGTGACAGGCACCTGGACCGAGGTGTGGAACGGCGCGGCTGCGCGGATGACCTGCCCGAGTGCCTCAGGTGGCGCGGGCCGGGCGAACAGGTAGCCCTGGGCCGTGGTGAATCCGAGGTCCAGCAGGGCGGCGAGCTGCCCGGGCGTCTCGATGCCCTCTGCCACCGTCGACAGACCCAGCGCTGTCGCCATCGCCAGCACCGCGCCGGCGAGCGCAGCCGCGTCCGCGGTCTCGTCGACACCGGTGACGAACGACCGGTCGAGCTTGAGGGTGTCCACCGGGAAGCGCCGCAGGTAGGACAGCGAGGAGTAGCCGGTCCCGAAGTCGTCCACGGACATCCGTACGCCGGAGGCACGGAGGGCCTGCAGCACGGACATCACCTCCTCGGCATCCTGCATGAGGACGCTCTCGGTGATCTCGAGAGTGATCGCGCCTGGGTCGGCTCCCGACCGCGAGAGGGCGTCGCGCAGGTTGGGCACGAGGTCCGGATCGGAGACCTGCACGCCGGACAGGTTGACGGCCATGGTGAGCGGGACTTTCGACCAGCCCTGCCAGATCACGAGCTGTCGGCAGGCCTGCTCGAACACCCAGGCCCCGATGGGGACGACCAGGCCCGTCTCCTCGGCGACCGCGATGAACTCAGCCGGCGCCAGCAGGCCACGCTCGGGGTGCTGCCACCGGACCAGCGCCTCGAATCCCTGCAACGTGCCCGCCCGGAGGTCGACGACGGGTTGGTAGTGCACCCGCAGCTCGTGTGACCGCAAGGCCCGGCGCAGCTCCCGCTCGACATCGAGCCGACCCACCGCGGCGGTCCGCATGCTGGGGTCGAACAGCACCGCCTTGGCACGGCCGTTTTCCTTTGCACGGTTCAGGGCGGCATCGGCATCGCGCAGCAGGGTGCCGGGGGAGGCGGCCGGCGAGGAGGTCATCACGACGCCGACCGAGGCGCTGACGACCAGCTCTGCGCCGGCATTGAGCACGGGCTCGCTGGCGAGGGTCAGCAGCTCCTGCGCGATCGTGGCCACTAACAGCTCGGCCTGCGCGGCAGGTCCGAGGTCGGGGCACAGCAGCACGAACTCGTCGCCGCCGAACCGGGCCAGGGTGTCTCCGGGTCGCAGGGCACCGGCGAGCCGCCCGGCCAGCGCGACGAGCAACTCATCACCCACCTCGTGACCGAGGCTGTCGTTGACGACCTTGAAGCGGTCGACGTCCAGCAGCAGGACTCCGACCGTCCCGGGATGCACCTGGAGCCGAGTCACGGCTTGGCTGAGCCGGTCGACCAGCAGGCTGCGGTTCGGCAGGCCGGTCAGGTGGTCGTGCAGGGACTGCCGCAGCAGCTGGGCCTCGGTCTCGCGGCGGTCGGTGATGTCCCAGCAGATCCCCACCATCCGAGCAGGCAGGCCAGCGTCGTCGACGACGATCTCGCCCCAACTTGCGAGCGTCCGGACCTCGCCGTCCGGCCAGATGACGCGCTCCTCCATCTCGTAGGGCTCCAGCGTCGACAGCGACTGCTGGTGGATCTCCATCACCCGGGTCCGGTCGAGGGGGTGCAGCATGCTGAGAAACACCTCGTAGGTGGCGTTGAAGCTCTGCGGTTCGCGGCCGTAGATGCGGTAGAGCTCGTCGCTCCAGCTGTTGGTGCCCGTGGCGATCTCGAAGTCGTAGCTGCCGACCCGCGAGATGCGCTGGGCCTGCTCGAGGTGGCGCTGACTGGCGATCAGCTTGTCCTCGCGCTGGCGGCGGGCGATCGCGACCCCCAGCACCTCTGTGGCTCGGCCCAGGAAGGCCAGGTCCTCGCCGTTCGCACTCGGCGCGTCGATCAGCAGCTCCGCGAGGGGATCGTCGGCAGCGGACTGGACGACCGACAGCTCGACACCGGGCAGGACCGTCCGGATGACATCGAGCGCCCGCTCCACGAGCTCGGGCATCGGCTCGTCTAGCAGAGCGATCTGGGTGAGGGTCTCCGCGCGTCCAGCGCCATCGGTCAGGCCGACCATGCGTTCAGCCTCACATTCGACTGGTGTGATCGCCATAGCCCGACATGATCACGTTCGCGGACCACTCGATGGCCCGGTCGTGGCTAGTCCTGGAAGTCCGGGGACCGGCCCTCGCGACGCGCGACGATCGCTTCCTCGAAGTTCTTGGTGAGCAACCGCACGTAGAGCTGCGCGAGACCCTCGTGCTCCATCTGCGAGGCGAGGCTGCTGGCCTCCAGGCCCGATCGGAGGGTCTGCTTGGTGAGCTGAACCCCCACATGGCTGAAGCCGGTGATCCGATCGGCCACCGCGAAGCACTCGTCGAGCAAGGCCTCCGGCGCGACCACGCGCGACACCAGCCCGATGCCGGCCGCCTCGGCGCCATCGACGTCGCGACCCGTGAGCATGATCTCGAAGGCCCGGGACGAGCCGATCGCCCGGGGAAGCAGGTACGACAGTCCGAGCTCAGAAGCGGTCAGGCCGTTGTTGATGCCGGCCGCCCGGAAGTACGCCGCCGTCGACGCGATCCGGATGTCGGCCGCGACCGCCAGGCAGAAGCCGCCGCCGATGGCCGGGCCGTTGACCGCGGCAACGACCGGTTGGGGCATCTCGCGCACCGTCGTGACGACGTCCTCGAGCAGCTTCATGGAGCGTCGGCCGATCGACGGGAGAGCGAGTCCGTCGATGCCCGGCGGGTAGCCGGCGTCGACGAGGTCGGCGCCCGCGCAGAAGGCCCGACCAGCACCGGTGAGCACGACGACCCGCGCGTCGTTGTCGCCCGCGACGGACTCGAGGGTCTCGCGGAGCGGGACCATGACGTCGAAGGCCATCGCGTTCATCCGCTCGGGCCGGTCGAGGGTCACCAGGCGGACGTGCGGTCGCGGCGTCTCGACCCTGACGAAGTCAGACAAGTGAGGACCGGCCGTCGGTGTCCCACCAGCTCGCGGTGGTGCGGGTGCCCTCGGCCCGCGGCCCGATCTCCTCGTAGAGCCGCTTGTAGCCGGTGTGCTCGATGAGCCAGCGGCCGTCGACCTTGACGTAGCGGTCGTCGTAGTACGACGCCCCCCGGATGGCGAGCCCCAGATCCTGCAGGATCACCACGTCGCGCAGCGCCCAGCTCGCGGTGGCCCGGTCGCCGGACACCTCGATCTCAGGCATCACCACCTGGTGGCTGGTGAGCATCGTCGTCGACGACATGTTCTTCGTGAGGTAGTCGACCAGCTCCTGGCGGCCGTTCAGCACGATGGCCCCACCGCCGTACGACGTGGTGCCGTCCTCGACGAACAGCTCGCTCATCTCGACGAAGCGCTTCTGGTCGAGCAGCCGGCAGTAGGCGTGCTTGAGTCGCTTGATGAGCTCGTGCTCGACAAGGTCGTCGGGGGTCACGGCTTCGCGGCCGCGTCGCGCATGGACCGGGCGTCCTGCCCGGCAAGGGAGTCGACGCCGACCTCGGCGTTGTGGGCGTGGGCCAGGTGGTGCAGCCCGAAGACCGAGTCCATCCCGTCCCGCAGGCCCTGCTGGTCCTCGCACTGGTTCACGGCCTTCTTCGTGAGCGCGAGCCCGAACGCGGGCAGCTCGGCGATCTTCTCGGCGACCGACATCACCTCCGCCTCGAGACCATCGCGCGGGACGACCCGGTTGACCATCCCGAGCTCGCGGGCCCTGGCCGCGTCAACCCGTTCGCCGAGGAAGAGGAACTCCTTGGCGAAGCGCGGCGGCATCTGCCACGGGTGGGCGAAGTACTCGACGCCCGGGATCCCCATCCGCACGACGGGATCGGCGAAGAACGCGTCGTCGGAGGCGATGACCAGGTCCATCGACCAGGCCAGCATCAGACCGCCCGCGATGCAGGCCCCCTGCACCATGGCGATGGTCGGCTTCGGGATCTCGCGCCACCGCCGGCACATGCCGACGTAGACCTCGGACTCGCGGGCGTAGCGCGAGGCGCCGCCCTCCTTGGTGGTGTGGTCCCACCAGAGCGTGGCCTTGCGCTCGTAGGAGACATCGACGTCCCGCCCCGGCGTGCCGATGTCGTGACCGGCGCTGAAGTGCTTGCCCTCGCCGGCGAGCACGATGACCTTCACCTCGTCGTCGTCGACGGCGCGATAAAAAGCGGCATCGAGCGCGTAGGTCATCTTGGAGTTCTGGGCGTTGCGGTAGTCCGGTCGGTCCATCGTGACGACTGCGACGGGGCCCCGTCGCTCGTAGCGGACCGGTTCGTCCTCGCTCACTTCTGCTCCTCCAGTAGGTGGGCCGCGATGTAGGCCCGGTGCTCGGTGCTGGTGCCCCAGTCCCTGGCCAGCGCCCAGGTGCGCTTGGCGAACAACTGCAAGTCGTACTCGACGGTGTAGGCCATCGCCCCGTGGGCCTGCAGGCAGGCCCGGCTGACGCGGTAGGCGGCGTCGGACGCGAGCGCCTTGGCCATGCTGACGTGCACGTCGACGTCGGGGTCGACGTCGCCGATGGACTGCGCGGCGCGCAGCACCGCCGGCCAGGCGAACTCAGTGCCGACGATCGCGTCGGCCAGTGGGTGCTTGACCGCCTGGAAGCTGCCGACGGGGACGCCGAACTGGTGGCGGTCCTTGACGTAGCCGACCGTGATGTCGAGCTGCCGCCGCGCGAGCCCGAGCAGGAACGCGGCAGTCCCGAGAGTCGCCCGCTGCACCGCTACCGTCGGATCGACGTCGAGGGGTGCTCCGGTTCCTCGCACGTACGCCGCCTGCCTACTCCGGTCGACGCTCTCGACAGGCTCGGCCCGCAGCTCGTCGCGGGTCAGGACTCGGACGCCGTCGTGCAGCTGCAGAACCAGGTCGGCCGCGGCCGCGTGAGGTACGACGGAATCGCCGCGCTGCACCGCAGCACGCGCTCTGCCTGCGAGCACGTCGTCCATCGCCGGGTGCGCGGCGGCCGCCAGCAGCGGTGCGCCCACCGTGACAGTTTCGACGAGCGGTCCTGGCACACCGGCGTAGCCGGCCTCCTCGAGCGCTGCCACCGCGACCAGGTCGTCCAGCCCCAGACCACCTGCCTCCTCGGGCACGAGCAGCCCCGGCAGGCCGAGCTCCCCGAGGGTGGCCCACAGGGCGCGGGCCGATGCATCGTCGGACCAGGAAGCCCGGACGACACCGGCAGGGCATGCGCCGGCAAGTACGTCGCGGACGCCCTCGCGCAGGGCAAGGGCTTCCTCAGACAGCCCGAAGAACACGCCGACTACCTCCGTCGCTATTTCCGCGGGAGGCCGAGCAGGCGCTCGGCGACGATGTTGCGCTGGACCTCGTTGGTGCCGGCGTAGATCGGGCCGGCGAGCGCGAACTGAAAGCCCTTGCTCCACGGGCCTTCCAGCTCGGCATCGGGGCCAAGCAGGTCCAGCGCAGTCTCGTGGAGTCGCACATCGAGCTCGCTCCAGAACAGCTTCGCCAGGCTCGACTCGCCGATGCGGGCCCGGCCGGCCTGGTCGTCGGTGACGGTGCGCAGCGTGAACAGGCGGTAGGCCTCGGCGTCGATCCAGGCCTGGGCCACTGCGTCGCGTTGGACGTCGCTGCGCGACTCGGTCCGGGCGAGCTCGACCAGCCGGTCGACCGTCGCGGTGTAGCGGCCGGGGGAGCGCAGCGTCAGGCCTCGCTCCGACCCGGTGGTGGCCATCGCCACCGACCAGCCCTGCCCGACGCCGCCAAGGACGGCGCTGTCGGGCACCAGGACCTCGTCGAGGAAGACGTCGGCGAAGCCCTCATCACCGTCGAGCCGCGCGAAGCCCCGCACCGTGACGCCCGGCGCGTCCAGCGGGACCAGGAAGTACGTCAGCCCATGGTGGCGGGTCGACTCCGGGTCGCTGCGGAACAACCCGAACAGGTGCGTGCAGAAGGCACCGCGTGTCGTCCAGGTCTTGTGACCCGACAGTCGCCATCCACCGGCGCTCTCGTCGCGCACCGCCCGGCTGGTCAGGCTTGCGAGGTCCGACCCGGCGCCGGGCTCCGACCAGCCCTGGCACCACAGGTCCTGCCCGCTCGCCATCCGGGGCAGCAGGCTGTCCTGCTGCTCCTTGGCGCCGAAGGAGAACAGCGTCGGGGCCAGCAGGAAGATGCCGTTCTGGGTGACCCGCTGCGGTCCGCCGGCGCGGTAGTACTCCTCCTCGAACGCCAGCCACTCCCAGACCGAGGCGCCGCGACCGCCGTACTCCTGTGGCCAGCTCACCACCGCCCAGCGGGCGTCGTAGAGCGCGCGTTCCCAGTCGAGGTGCAGGGCGAAGCCCTCGGCCGTGTCGCCGGACGGCAGTCCGCGGGGGGTGTTGGCCGACAGCCACTCCCGCGCTTCGAGCCGGAAGGCTGTCTCCTGGTCGGTCTCGCGCAGATCCATCAGCGCGACCCGACGCGCACGCCGCTGCCGATGCCCTCGACGAAGACCTTGAGGTAGTCGCGGGCCAGCTCGTCGTAGCCGTAGTCGCGGGTCGGCGTGAACCAGCGGGCGGTGAGCCACAGGCCGTCGCGCAGCAGCGGGTAGACGACGCTGACAGGGACGTCGCTGCGGAACAGACCGGTCTCGACGCCCTGCTCCAGCACTCCGATCCAGGCCCGCCGGATGAGCCGGGCGTTGTCCCTCACGGGGGTCTTGCCCTCGCCGGTGGACGCCAGGTAGCGCGCATCCTTCTGGTAGATCTCGGTGGCGTGGGGGTGGCCGGCGACGGTCTCGAGGCTCGCGACCACCAACCCCCGAAGTCGGTCTGCGGGGTCGTCCGTCGCGGCGAGGGCGGCGTCGTAGCGGGCCACCAGGTCGCCCATGAACGAGCCCACGATCGCATCGACGATGTCGTCCTTGGACGCGAAGTGGTGGTACAGGCTGCCCGACAGGATGCCGACCGCGTCGGCGATCTCGCGGACCGTGGTGGCGGCCACTCCTTGTCGTGCGAACAGGTCCGCCGCACGCTGCAGGATGACGTCGCGGCGGTCGACGGGTGCGGGCACGCAGGCGCTCCTGTTCGTTGACGCTCGTTGCGGGCGACCCTACTCTCCCGACCAAGCGCTTGCTAGAGGGGACCCGCCTTGGCCACGACCATTCCCGCCGTTCTGATGGCCGCCGCGCAGCGGGCTCCAGACCGACTGGCGGTGGTGACCCCCGAGGTGCGCTGGACCTTCGCCGAGCTGGAAACCCAGGTACGCCGGGGGGCGCGGGCCTTCCTCGCGCTAGGCGTCCAGCCCGGTGACCGCGTCGGGCTGTGGGCCCCGAACACCCACCAGTGGGTGGTGGCAGCTCTCGGTGCGGTGTCGGTCGGTGCGGTGCTCGTGCCGGTCAACACCCGGTTCAAGGGCGAGGAGGCGCGTTACTCCCTGGACAAGACCGGCGCCTGCCTGCTGGTCGTGGACGACGTCTTCCTCACGGGGCTGCTCGGGGTGGACCCGGTCGCCGCCGTCGGCCTTGCGGTGCCGGTCGTCCGGACCTCGGAGTGGGACGCCTTCCTCGCCCGCGCCGACGAGATCGACGCCGACGTCGCGGTGAAGGTCGCGGCAGCGGTGTCGCCGGACGACCCCTGCGACATCGTCTTCACCTCCGGCACGACCGGCCGCCCGAAGGGAGCCGTTGCCTCCCACGGTGCGTCGGTGCGGTTGTTCCGCAGCTGGGCGGAGACGGTGGGGCTCCGCGACGGCGAGACGATGCTGGTGGTCGCGCCGTTCTTCCACACCTTCGGCTACAAGGCGGGCCTGCTCGCGTGCCTTCTCCAGACTGCGACGATGGTGCCGCTGAAGGTGTTCGACGTCGATCAGGCCGTGCGGCTCATCGCCGCCGAGGGCATCGCCGTCGTGCCGGGACCGCCGACGTTGTTCTCCTCCCTGCTCGAGCACCCGGCCCGAGCGGCTGCCGACCTGTCGTCACTGCGGCTCGCGGTCACGGGCGCGGCGGTCGTGCCCACCGTCCTCGTCGAGCGGATGCGTGCCGAGCTCGGGTTCGCTGACGTCATCACCGCCTACGGCCTCACCGAGTGCGGCGGCTTCGCCACGTCCTGTCGGAGCGGTGACGCGGACGAGCTGGTCGCGACGACCTCGGGGCGGGCCGTCGACGGGGTCGAAGTCGCCGTCGTGGACGTTGCCGGATCCGTCGTACCTGCGGGTGAGCCCGGTGAGGTGCTGGTTCGCGGCTACGGCGTCATGAGCGGCTACTGGGAGGACCCCGAGGCGACCGCCGAGGCCATCGACGCCGACGGGTGGCTGCACACCGGCGACGTCGGTGTCATGGACGAGGCGGGCAACCTACGCATCACCGACCGAATCAAGGACATGTACGTCGTTGGCGGTTTTAACGCGTATCCCGCGGAGATAGAGCAGGTGCTCGGCCGGCACCCGGCAGTGAGCGAGTCCGCGGTCATCGGCATCCCGGACGAGCGCATGGGTGAGGTCGGCAAGGCCTTTGTCGTCCCGCGCGCCGGGCAGGTCGTGGACCCCGAGGAGGTCATCGCGTGGGTGAAGGAGCGGGTCGCGAACTACAAGGTCCCCCGGGTCGTCGAGGTGCTCGACAGTCTGCCCCGCAACGCCACCGGCAAGGTGACGAAGAACGTGCTGCGCGCACGGTGACAGGCCCGTGACAGGGGTGTTCGAGTCGGCCAGGCTCGGACCACTGACGCTGCGGAACCGGGTGGTGAAGGCGGCGACCTTCGAGGGCCGTACCCGCCGTGGGGTGGTCGGACCTGAGCTCGTCGAGTTCCACCGTGAGGTGGCAGCCGGCGGAGTGGGGATGACGACGGTGGCGTACTGCGCCGTGTCGCCCGGTGGCCGGGTCTTCCGGAACTGCCTCGTCCTCGATGATGAGACGGTGCCTGCGCTCCGCCGGCTCACCGACGCGGTCCACGCGGAAGGGGCTGCTGCTTCGGCCCAGCTGGGTCATGCCGGGCTGGTGGCCGACCAGCGTTCCAACGGCGCTCAGTCGATGGCTCCCTCGGCGCGACTGTCGCCCGTGGCAAAGGGGTGGGTGCGGCGGGCCTCACCCGCGGACCTGCAGTCGGTGCGTCGCGACTTCGTCGCTGCTGCTCGCCGCGCGGTCGAGGCAGGTTTCGACTGCGTCGAGGTGCACGTCGGCCACAACTACCTGCTCAGCTCGTTCTTGTCGCCGAACCTCAACAGGCGCACGGATGCCTACGGCGGTTCGGTCGAGGGTCGTTCGCGCTACCCGCGGGAAGTGCTGTCGGCGGTCCGCGAGGCGGTGGGGAACCGCGCTGCCGTCATCGCCAAGCTCAACATGACCGATGGCGTGCCGAAGGGGCTGCAGATCGACGAGAGCCTGCAGGTGGCGCAACTGCTGCAGGCCGACGGCTCCGTCGATGCGCTCCAGCTGACCGGTGGCAGCTCGCTGCTCAACGGCATGCTGTTCTTCCGTGGCGACGTACCGATCCGGGAGTTCGCTGCGACCCAACCAGCGCTCCTGCGGCCGTTCGTGAGGCCCTATCTCAAGCGCATCATGCCGAGCTACCCGTTCACCGAGGCGTTCTTCCTTGACGATGCGCGACGGTTTCTCACTGCCCTCGACCTGCCGATCGTGCTGCTCGGGGGAGTCAACCGGCTGGACACCATGCAGGCCGCGGTGGAGGAGGGGTTTGCCTTCGTCGCACTGGCGCGGGCGTTGCTCCGCGAGCCCGACCTGGTCACGCGGATGCAGTCCGGCCAGACCACCGAGGGCAGCTGCACGCACTGCAACCTGTGCGCCCCGACGATCTACTCGCGCGGCGGGACGCACTGCGTCCTGCGCTGAGCCGTCGGCTACCCGACCAGGTGGTAAGACCGGGCTATTGACGCTCGCTGGGCTCTGCAGGACCTTGCTGTCGAGTGCCCGTCGTGCCCAGGAAGGGGCTGAGATGACCACTGCTGCTTCGTCGCCCACCCACCGCGCGATGACCTGGCTGCGCTTCTTGCCAGTCGGGGTTACTGCATCGCTCCTGCACGCCCTGATGCTGGTTCCGGGCTACAGCCAGGGCGGCCCGTTCCAAGCGGGCGAATGGGCCGGGATGCTCCTGGTCTCCCTGGTCGTCGCCGGCATCGTGTTCACGGCTGCGGTTCCGCGGGGCGGCCCCAGGACCGCGGTGGTGCTCGGCGTCGTTGCGGTGCTCGGGTCGCTTGCCTTCTGGGTCGCTCTGGCGTTCCCGCTGGCGGCTGGCGCGATCGTCGTCGGTCTCCGGAAGGGGTCGGATGGCCGGCGCCCGCGGGAGGCTGCCGTCGGGCTCGGACTCGGGGTGCTCGCGATCGCAGCGACCATCGGGATAACAGCCTGGGACGCCGCCGCCAACTACTGAGCGGCACGTGCGCGAACACCACTAGTCGGGCCGCGGGCGCCCACCGACGTCGGGTTGGGCGGGGTCGGGCGCCTGTCGGACGACTGACCGCGACGGCAGGTCGTCGAGCGGGACCGCCCGCTGCCACAGGTGTCCCTGGGCCAGGTCGCATCCCATGTCGACCAGGATCTCACGTTGGACCGCGACCTCGACGCCCTCGGCGATGGTCTGGAGCCCCAGTGCGTGTGCCATGTCCACGACACCCCGCACGATCGCCCGGTCCTCCTCGCTGCGCGCCAGACCGGTCACGAAGGAGCGATCAATCTTGAGGTAGTCGACGGGGAACTTGCGCAGGTAGCTCAGGGATGAGTAACCCGTACCAAAGTCGTCGAGGGCCAGCCGGAGGCCCAGGGCCTTGAGCGCGGTCAACCTCGCGATGGCGCCATGGACATCGGAAACGGCTGCTGTCTCGGTGATCTCGAGGACCAGTCGGTCGGCCGTCAGACCTGATGTCTGGAGGGCTTCCGCGACCTGCTCGACCAGCTCCGGCTGCTGGAGCTCGCGACTGGAGACGTTGACGCTGATGTGCATGTGCTGGGGGAGGGTCGTGGCGGCCAGGGCGGCCGCCGTCAGCACCCACCGGCCCAAGGTGGTGATCTGCCCGCTCTCCTCGGCGTGATCGATGAAGTCCACTGGCAGCAGCAGGCCGCGTTCGGGATGCTGCCAGCGGATGAGCGCTTCCACACCCAGCTGCCACCCCGAGCGCAGATCGACGATCGGCTGGTAGTGGAGCACGAACTCCTCGCGCACCAGCGCCCGGTCGATCTCGGTGCGGGCCCGCGACCGTTCCTCACTGGCGATCCGCATCGCGGGCGCGAAGACCTTGAAGCGGTGGCCGCCAGTGCCCTTCGCCGCGTACATCGCGGCGTCTGCCTCTGCGAGCAGCTGATCTGGCGAAACGCGACGGCCCTCTGACGGAGCGAGCCCGACACTGGTGTGCACGACCAGCTCGGTGTCTGCGACCAGCACGGGCTCGGAAGTGGCGATCAGGACGCGTTCGACAATCCCGAGAGCGGTCGGCAGGTCGGTTTCTTCCAGCAAGATGGCGAACTCGTCACCACCGAACCGGGCAACGGTGTCGCCTGGCCGCACACAGGTCACGAGCCGGTCGGCCAAGGCGCAGAGCAGCTCGTCTCCCGCCCCGTGTCCCAGGGTGTCGTTGACCGCCTTGAAGTCGTCGAGGTCGAGGAAGCAGACCACCATCGGTCGGGGGTCTCGCCGGGCCAGCGCGTGCTGGGCCCGCTCGAGGAACAGTGCCCGGTTGGGCAGCCCCGTGAGAGCGTCGTGGAGGGCGCGATCGCGCAGCTCGTCCTCGAGCCGCCGGCGGTCGGTGACGTCACGGGTGTTGAGGACCAGCGCGTGGACGGCAGGGTCGTCGATCAGGTTGGTGACGGCGGTGTCGGCCATGAGATAGGAGCCGTCGGCGTGCTGGAAGCGGCACTCGATCCGCACTTCATCGCCGGGCGCAGTCGCGGCGAGGACTTCGGTGAAGCGGGGGAGGTCATCGGGGTGGACCCACGAGTCGATGGGGCGGCCGACGAGCCCCACCGCAGGTAGGGCGAACACATGGGACGCCGCCGAGCTCTGGTAGCTGACCACTCCTGCCCTGTCGACCAGTGTCAACACATCGCTGGAGTTCTGGGCCAGCGACCGAAAGCGCGTTTCGGTGCCGGCGAGCTGCTCGAAGGCCGCACCGGCGAGCGCGGCCACGAAGGCCGCGAGCTGGATCTCCTCGTCACCGAAGAGGTGACCGATCTGGCGGTGCGTCACGTAGAAGCAGGAGACCGCTTCACCGTGGACGACGATGGGCGCGGCTAACACCGACCTGATGCCGGACAGCAGCAGGCTCTCAGACTCGTCGGCAAGGGCATCGCTAGCGACCACCGGCATGCCCGCGGCCAGTGCGCGCGTGAGCAGCGTCCGGCTCATCGCGTCGATGGGCTCACCGGACTCCGAGATCAGCTGCTCGTCGAGCAGGGTGGCGACCTTGACGAGGTGGCAGCGCTCGCCGCGCAGCAGCGACAGAGCCGCCTCGCGGATCGCGTTCTCGACCGCGACAGCGGAGGGTGCCGCGGTGATGGTCCGGCCCACGCTGAGCAGCGTGCTGAACCGGTCGAACACCGAGATCGTCGTCAGCTCCGTCTCGCGCGCGTCAGTCGCTGGGTCCCTGACCTCCAGGGCCCGCACCATCGCCAGTGCCTCCTCGAGGGCAGGCAGGGGACCGCCGCGGGCTGTGGCAACCTCTGCGACGGCGAGGCGGCTGAGCGCGGCCTCATAGCGCGCGCCCTGGAGCTCAGCGACCTGGATGCTGCGATGGAGCAGTCGCGTGGTCTGACGTGACCGCCCCCTGAGCGACGCGACCAGCCCGGCCTCTCGCAGCGCATGCGGCGCGTTGTTGCGGTAGCTGATGGCCCAGCCGCGCGCCCGCCGGGCCTGCCGCGCCGCACGTCGCAGGCGACGGCGGTGCTCGGCGGGGTGGTAGGCAGGCGCCTGCTCGACCTGACGTCGCGCGACCGTGGCCCGCCAGGCTGCGACCGGTGCGACGTACTCCTGGCGAAGGCCGGCTTGCCGGATGCTCGCCGCGGCGGCGTCCAGGTGCTGGCTCGCCAGCTCCAGCGCGTCGTCGCGCAGGGCACAGAGGCCAGCCGCCACGTAGAGCTCGGTTGTCGTGCTGGCGTCCTCGGAGCCGCGGGCGAGCTCGTCGTCGACCATCCGCGCGTCTACCCGGCCTCCGGAGGCACGGGCCCACACCGACAGGCTGACGCCGGCGGAGGTCTGATCTCCGATCGCCGTCGCTGACGCGTGGACGCCCCGGGCCACCTCGGCAGCCGCCACGAGCTCACCCTTGCGGTACAGGCACAGGGCAAGGTTCCAGCCGGCGGTGTTGACCTCCCACTGATCCCCCGTCGACTCCAGCAGGCGGATCGCCTCGCGACAGGCCTGCTCGCACTCGTCGAAGCGAGATGCTGCGTAGAGCGTCACGCCGGTGAAGTTGAGGCTCTGGCCCTGGCCCCAGATGTCCCCTAGCTCACGACGGATCTCCAGGCTGCGCCTGGCGTATCTGAGGGCTCGGCCGAACCACGGGAGCATGGTCATGACCGGCGCGTGCTCGGAGTAGGCCTGGCCCAATTCGGCTGACGAGGGGTAGCGCTCAGCGAGGTTCATGCCCCGTAAGTGGCTCCAGGCGCATGGGACTTTCCCGCTGTAGAACCAGTACAGGTAGGCCAGTCGGCTGTGCAGCCGCATCGCCAGGAAGTCCTCCTCGCGGCCGGTTGCCGAACGCCGTCCGGTCGTCAGAGTGGGCATTGCCGTGTGGAGGGCCTGCACCAGCAGCTCCCACAGCAGCCGGAGGAACAGCACCGGCGCGTATCGGGGGATGGGACGCCCGAGCCGGGCCATAGCGCCCTCGAGGTGGCGCCGTGCGGTCGGTACGTCACCCTGCTTGAAGGCGAGCTCGCCGAGCTTGCCGTCCAGGGCAGCGGCATGCAGCCGGTCGGAGACCAGGGCGTGGGCAGCGGCTAGCTGAGACTCGGCCTCTCGGTAGACCCCCTGCAGCACGAACACGTCGCCGAGCCCCTCGGCGATGATGATTCTGGTCTCGGTGTCGTCGGGAGCTACGCCTCTCGCCGCCATGCGGTAGTGGCTGACGGCCGAGTCGAGGCCGTGCTGGCCACGGGCCTGGGCAGCGGCGCGCAAAGCGTGGGGAAGGGCTTCTTGGTGACGGCCGGCTGCGTCGAGGTGGTAGGCCAGGTCGAACGCGGCGCTGACGTCGTCCCGCCACATCAACGCGTCCGCAGCTTTGCTGTGCAGGGCCTGTCGTGCAGGGTCGTCGAGCCGGTGGAGCAGGGCCTCGCGGATCTTGTCGTGGAAGAAGCTGCATCGACCGGTGCGCTCGTCCACCCAGAGCAGCCGTCGGCTGCGGGCCTCCTCGAGCACCGCGGCGGCCACCTCGTTCTCCTCGGCGAGCTCGACAGCTGCGAGTAGGTCGAACTCCTTACCGAGCACGGCGCCCACTGAGAGCACTCGTAGGGCGGCCTCGGAGAGCAGCTCGAGCCGGCGAACGAGGAAGGCCGCTGAGCGACGGGTCGTCTGCACAGACTGCAGGGCGTCGTCATCGACCGACCACCCCCTCGAACCACTCACGAGCGCGCCGCACTCGACGAGACCTCGCAGCACCGCGGCCCCCATGAAGGGGCTGCCGTCCGCCAGGCGCACCACGGTCGCGACCGCCTTCACCGGGAGGGGACCGGCCATGGACTCCGCGAGCTGCGCCATCGCCTGGCCGGTGAGCGGCCCCAACGTGACCGAGACCGCCTGTGAGATGTCGCGCAGGGGGTGATCCGGCGCCACTTCCTCGGAACGGAAAGCAGCAACCACGCCGACATGGGCCGGTAGTGCTGAACCCGCTGCGAAGACCTCCGCAAGCAGGCGAACCGTCAGTCGATCCGCCCACTGACAGTCGTCGAGCACGAGCAAGACGGGACGATCGGGAGCCGCCAGGGAGGCGAGCAGAAGGTGCAGTGCCTGGAGGCTGCGCTGCTCGCCGAACTGCTCCGGAGCCGTGTCGTCGTCGGTCGCCACGCCAAGCACGTGCCGCAACGAAGGCAGCGCCCGTGCCACGGTCGGCGCGCTGTCACCCAGTCGGGTCACCACGTCCTGGCCGGCGCTGCCGTCTTGTTGGATCAAGGCCCCGAGATCCTGTGCCACGCCGTGCAGCAGGGTGAACGGTCGCTGCGCGGCCTGCGCGACACCCTGGCCGCGCAGGACGCTCACTCCCGCGTTCCGAGCCTGAGTCGCCACTTCGCTGAGCAGCCGGCTCTTGCCGCCGCCCGAGTCGGCCTCGAGCAGCACCAGCCCGCTGCCGCCCGCCTTGACGTCCGCGACCAGGGAGAGCAGGGCGGCGACCTCGGCGTCACGGCCGACGAAGGCGGGATCGCTGAGGCTGCGTCGACGGTCGAGCCGGCCGATCACCAGCCGCGGGTCGGGGTCACCGGCGGTCACGGCCTCGAGGAGGGAGCTGAGGTCGGCGGCCAGGCCGAACGCCGATTGGTAGCGCTCGGCCGGCTCCTTGCGCAGCAGTCGTTGCAGCACAGCGTCGAGTGCCTTGGGAACCGTGACACCGCACTCGCGCAGTTCGGGCACCGACATCGACAGGTGCTGACGCAGCACGTCGCCGACGGCGGGGCCGGGGAACAGCGGGCGACCAGCCAAGGCCTCGAACAGCAGGACCCCCAGGGCGTAGAGGTCAGAGCGCTCATCGGCGGGAAGGGACACCAGGCCGGCTGCCTCAGGTGCGAGATAGCGGACCGTGCCGACCAGGTCGTCCCGGATCGACTGGTCGAGCCAGGGGCTTCGGGCGAAGCCGAAGTCGATCAGAGTGACGATGCCGACGGGGTCGATGCCATCGACGATCACATTGGCAGGCTTCACATCGCGGTGACAGACGCCGGCGCCGTGCGCGGTGTCGAGTGCGGTCGCGATGTCCCGGCCGATCCGCAGCACTGCGAGGAGGGGGAGGGGACCCCGCTGCAAAACGTCCTCCAGGGTGGCCCCCGGCACGTAGGGCTGGACCAGGAACAAGTGGTCGTCCGCAACGCCGGCGTCGTGCAGACCGGTCAGGCCGGGACCGGTGAGCTCGCGAAGCACCTGCGTCTCGTGCTCGAAGCGCAACCGGGCCGCATCATGCACGAAGCCCTGATCGATGGTCTTGACGACGACGTCAGTCCCCTGCAAGGTGTCCACGCCACGGTAGGTGTCGACCCCGTTGCTGCTCTTCAGTGCATGATCGAGCCGATAGCGCCCGGCGACGATGGCGGACGGCACGGACCGAGAAGCAGTCCTGTCGCCTGCGTCCATCATCGACCAGCCGCCCGTCCGCGAATCCTCAGGACCCGCACTTCCCAAGTCTGATTGTGCCCAACCCGCAGCGATTTTGTCCGCCGAATGAGCATAGAATGCGGCACTTTTGGTTCGCACCGGCTGGTGCCGAGAGTGGGGCAACTCGGGACTAACGTACCTGGATGCGGGCACGTGACTGACCCGAGTAGCGTGCTCGCCATGGTTGGCACCAAGGACTGGGTGGCACTCGGTGCCGCCGATGAGCAGAAGCCGGCGGGCGACGGCACGCTCGAGGCCTGGGCCAGGTCGGCGAGCAACCCCCTCGGCGGTTGGTACGGCTTGCGCAAGGGATATCGCGGCCGGCTCGGGATGTACCTCCCGCCGCTGCTCGAGCAGCTCGGTCTGGTCGAGCTCGAGCACAACCCGCGCAACAACCGCGTGCGCGCCCGGGAGCCGCACCATGACGAGTGATCAGTTGCCGCAGCTGTCCGCGGTGTTCCTCACCGACTCGGGCCTGGAGACCGATCTCGTGTTCAACCACGGGGTCGATCTCCCCGCCTTTGCCGCCTTTCCGTTGCTAGGAGGCCCACGAGAGCAGCTCCTGCGGGACTACTACGCCGCGCACGTCGCGGTGGCCGAGAAGCACGGTCTCGGCCTCGTGCTGGAGACGCCGACCTGGCGTGCCAACGCTGACTGGGGTCTCGAGCTGGGCTACGACGCGGCGGCGCTGGACCGTGCCAACCGCGCCGCCGTGGCACTCATCGAGGACGTTCGGGCGGGTGCCTCGGTGCCTGTCGTGCTGAGCGGCAACCTCGGGCCCCGCGGCGACGGCTACGTCGTGGACCGGGTGATGACTGCACCCGAAGCAGCGGCGTATCACGTCCCCCAGATCGCCTCCCTGGCTGCGGCGGGTGCCGACCTGATCACGGTGCTCACCCTCACCTATGCGGCTGAGGGCATCGGCATCGCGCTGGCCGTCCGGGATGCCGGCCTGCCGGTCGTGCTGTCGTTCACCGTCGAGACCGACGGTCGACTGCCCGACGGTTCGGCCCTGGACGACGCGATCGATGAAGTCGATGCAGCGACGGACGCCTATCCGGCGTACTACATGGTCAACTGCGCTCACCCCGACCACTTCGCCTCGGCGTCGTCGCAGTGGGGCGGGCGGCTGCGCGGGGTCCGGGCCAACGCCTCCCGAATGAGTCACGCCGAGCTCGACGAGTGCGAGGTCTTGGACGACGGGGACCCAGTCGAGCTGGGTCGACAGCTGGCTGACCTGCACCGGTCGGCACCCGGCGTCACGGTGATCGGCGGCTGCTGCGGCAGCGACATCCGGCACATCCGCGAGCTTGCCGTCGCTCTCGGCCGCGATCAATCCGGCCAGCACTGAGCACTGTCCCAGGCTGCTACTTGCCGAAGTCCTCCCGGACCTTGTCGGCGACCCCCAGCAAGTTGAGCTCGAAGGTGTAGCTCTGCTCGATGCGGTAGCTCTTGTGGACGTCCCACAGGTCGATCGCAGCGAGCGACTCCTTGGCCATCCGGATGACCTGGGGGTCCTTCTCGGCGATGGCGCGGGCCACCTCGAGGGCCTTGTCCCGCAGCTGCTCGCGCGGCACCACGTGGAGGACCGAGCCGAAGGCGTGCAGCTCCTGCGCGGTGGCGGTGGCGGAGGTGTAGACCATCGCGCGGGCCTTGTGGAGCGGCACGAGGCGCGACAGATGGGTGGCGGCCCCGAGGGCGCCGCGGTCGACCTCTGGCAGGCCGAAGGTCGCGTCGTCGGAGGCAATGACGATGTCGCTGTTGCCGGCCAGGCCGATGCCGCCGCCAAGGCAGAAGCCCTGGACCGCGGTGATGACGGGGACGGGGCACTCGTAGCAGGCACCGAAGGCCGCGTGGCAGCCGCGGTTCGCACCGACGAGTGCGGTGAAGGTGTCGTCCTTCTGGAACTCCTTGATGTCGACGCCTGCGTTGAAGCCGCGGCCCTCCGCGCGCAGGACGACGACGCGGGTCGAGGCGTCACGCCCGGCGGCCAGGATCGCCTCGGCGAGGTCGAACCAGCCTTGCACGGGTAGGGCGTTGACCGGCGGGTGGTCGACGACGACCTCGACCACGCCGTCGTCGTGGCGGACGGACTCGATCATGCGTTGCCTCTCGGGTGGGCGGTCGCTCACGGGTGCTGGCTGGACACGGACACGACCTCGCCGGTCATGTACGACGAGTAGTCGCTGGCGAGGAAGACGATGACGTTGGCGACCTCCCACGGCTCGGCCGGCCGACCGAAGGCCTCCTTGGCTGCGAGCTCGGCAAGGAGCTCGTCCGAGGTGACCTTCGCCAGGAAGGGGTGCATGGCGATCGACGGCGAGACCGCGTTGACGCGGACCCCGAACTTCGCGCCCTCGACCCCCGCGGTGCGGGTCAGGGCGTTGACCCCTGCCTTGGCAGCGGCGTAGTGGGCCTGGCCCTCCTGAGCCCGCCAGCCGATCACGGAGGAGTTGTTGACGATGACGCCGCGGCCGCGGCTCTTCATGTGCTGCAGGGCCGCGCGCGTGCAGCGGAACGTGCCGTTGAGGGTCACGTCGAGGACCCGCAGCCACTGCTCGTCGGTCATGTCGACCAGCTCCGCCGTGCCGCCGAGGCCGGCGTTGTTGACCAGCACGTCCACGTGGCCGTGCTCGGCAACGACGGCGGCGAACAGCGCGTCGACCTGGTCCTGCTGGGTGACGTCACAGACCACCGCGAGGGGAGTGCCGCTACCGAGCTCGGCTAAGGCTGCTGCTGCTTCGCCGAGTCGGCGCTCGTGCCAGTCGGAGACCACGACGGTGGCACCCTCCTCGACGGCCCGCTTGGCGGTGGCGAAGCCGATGCCCGTGCCGGCCGCGGCGGTGACGACCACGACCTTGCCGGCCAGCAGACCGTGTCCTGGCACGTACGCCGGCAACTCAGCCACGGGGTGCTCCTGCGGTCGTGGGACAGAGCCGATCCAAGACGGCAGTGGCCTCGGCGATGATCCGGTCGAGCAGTTCCTGGCAGGACGGCAGGTCGTCGATGACCCCAACCACCTGCCCCGATGCCATGACGCCGAGGTCGGGTCGCCCGTCGACCATCGCGGCCTTGAGCAGCATGGGGGTGTTGGCCGCCATGACGAGCTGGGACATCGACAGCTCGGCGTTCTTGCGCATCGCCAGGCCTTCGGTGAGGACGTCCCGCCACGGGGTGCCGGACAGCCGCTGGAAGGCGACGGCGTTCTTCACCGCCCGCGTCATGCGCCCCAGTGCGCGGCTTCTCAGCAGCTCCTCGACGAAGTCGGTCCGCAGCACCCGGTGGGGGACCCCGTCGACCTCGGTGGTGACGACCGTGCCGGTGACGTCCTTGGACAGGTAGATGTCCTTGACGGGCTGGCCGACCGAGGAGTCCGAGGTCAGCAGGAAGCGGGTCCCCATCGCGATCCCGGCCGCCCCGTACGCCAGCGCCGCCACCAGTCCGCGGCCGTCGAAGAAGCCGCCAGCGGCGATGACCGGGATGTCGACCGCATCGACGACTTGGGGGAGCAGCACCGTCGTCGGCACCTGACCGGTGTGACCGCCGCCCTCGCCGCCCTGCACGATCACCGCGTCGACCCCCCAGGCGGCGACCTTCTCCGCATGCCGCCGGGCGCCGATGGAGGGCACGACAACCAGGCCGTGATCCTTGCAGCGCTTGATCAGGTCCTGCTTCGGAGCCAGCGCGAACGACGCCACCCGCACGCCCTCGCGGGCCAGCAGGTCGATGCGCTGCCCGGCGTCAGGGGCGTCGGCCCGCAGGTTGACGCCGAACGGCTCGGTGGTGCGGGCCTTGGTCTCGGTGATGGCGACGGCGAGCTCGTCGTAGGACATCGTCGCGGACGCGAGGATGCCGAGGCCGCCGGCATTGGCGGTGGCGCTCGTCAGCTTGGGACCGGACACCCAACCCATGCCGGTCTGCACCACGGGGTAGCGCACGCCGAACAGCTCGGTCGCCCTGGTCTGCAAGGCAGGGTGCGTCACGCGGCGACCTCCTTGTTGCGCAGGCCCTTCGGGTCGAGCACCTCGCGGATCAGCTGGAGCTCGTGGTCGGTGGGAAGCCGGGACTCGGCGACCTCGTCCGTGTGCAACGCGAAGCCGGTCGCAGCCTGGACCTCCTCGATGGTGACGCCAGGGTGCACCGAACGCAGCCGCATCGTGCCACCGGGACCGCCCAGGTCGAGGACCGCGAGGTCAGTCACGACGACCCGCAGGTCGTGGAAGCGGCCCGCCTCGCCGGTCGCGCCATCGGTGCCGACGCCGCTCACCATGTCGACCTGTTCGACGAAGACCCGCGGGGAGTGCTTCGGGACCCAGTACGACGTGGGGTGGTTGACCGTGTTGCCAGGTGCCCCGCGGACGCCGAGCAGCTGGTTGGCCGGCTGGTCGAACGGGCCGATGCAGCTGATGTTCTGGTTGCCGAAGCGATCGATCTGCGAGGCGCCCATCATCACGTGCCGCCGCCCGCTCCAGACCAGGTCGAAGATGGCGCGATAGGGGATCCAGGACTCTGCGGTGGCCGGTGGGGGCGAGCCGAGCGCCCAGACCCCATCGACAAAAGTGGCCTCACCGTCGGACAGCAGCAGATCCGGCTCGAAGGTCGCCTTGGCCAGTCGGGCGCCGAGCGACGGCACCAGCGCCATCGGGGAGGCGAGCACCTCGCCGTTGCCACGGAACGCCTCCGCGCAGGCGACCGCACACACCTCTGCTCGGGTGACATCGCTCATGATGCAGCTGCCTTCCGCTCGGCGTGCCAGTCCTTCACGGCCTGCTGGTAGCCCGCCTCGTCGCCCGAAAGGAAGCGCGTCACGAAGGCCGTCCACAGGGCCGGGTCCTTGGCGGCCGTGGCGTACTCCTTCTGGAAGGGCTCGTCGCGGTCGTAGTCCGGGACGCACGACGTGAAGTGCGCGCCACCGGGGGCCTCGACGACCCCGGCGACCATCCACCTACTGATCCGCGCGCGCGTCAGCTCGCCGAGCTCGCCGGTCGGGACGACCTGCTCGCAGGAGAGGTAGGCCCGCTCTGCAGCGGAGCAGAACAGGTCGTCGAAGTAGAGGTCGGGCCCGAGGAAGCAGGCGTTGCCGCGGGCGTCCGCGCGGTTCAGGTGCACCAGTGCGGCGTCGAGGTGCAGCGCCGGCACCGCCAGCAGCTCCTCGCCCCCGGCGTAAGGGCTGGTCACCGTCTTGAGATCCGGGTTGACGGTCATCACGCCGGAGCCGAGCCCGGCGCGGGTCGGGAGGAACGGCAGCCGGGCTGCGGCGGCGTAGAGGCCCCACTGGACCATGCCCTCATCCCACTCGACCGCCTGGATCGCACCGGCCTTGCGGGCCGCCTGGAAGTGCGGCTCGAGCGGGATGGAGTCCAGCGACACGAACCCGTAGACCAGCTTGCGGACCTTGCCGGCAGCGCAGAGCAGGCCGACATCGGGCCCGCCGTACGACACCACGGTGAGGTCGGTCAGGTCCGATCGCAGGATCGCGCGGACCAGCGACATCGGCTTGCGCCTCGCCCCCCACCCCCCGATGCCGATCGTCATGCCGGAGCGCAGCTCCGCGACGACCTGCTCCTCGGTCATCCGCTTGTCCTGGGTCACTGTCCCGCCCTCTCGAACGCCAGGCGCCGCAGCGCTGCGCTGTCGCCGTGCCGGAGCGAGGTGGACCACGCCCGCTTGAAGTACAGGTGGCAGTCGTGCTCCCAGGTGAAGCCGATACCGCCGTGCAGCTGGATGGCTTCGCCAGCGATGCGCACAAAAGCGTCTCCGGCGGCGGCCTTGGCCAGGGGAGCGGCGACGGCCAGGTCGGCGGTGACCCCGCTCGCGGCGCGGGCGGCGTACCAGGTGGTCGACGTGGCGGCCTCGAGGTCGACGGTGAGATCGGCGATGCGGTGGCGGAGGGCCTGGAACGACCCGAGCGGCCGACCGAACTGCTGGCGAACGAGCAGGTGCGCCACGGTCAGCTCGAGGACCTTGCGGGCGGCCCCGACCGACTCCGCGGCGAGCGCGGTCCAGTGCAGGTCCCGGGCGTACGACGCCATGGTCGCGTCACCGACGAGCTGGCCCGGGCCGTCGAGCGTCACAGCGGCGACTGGTCGGGTCGCATCGAGCGCCTCGAGCGGAGCGGCCGTGAAGCTGTCGTGCAGGTGCAGTCCATCGCCGTCGGCCACGAGCAGCAGGGCGGCGTCCACCGCGTGGGGGACCTGGTCGAGGCCGTCGAGGGCGATCGCCACGGGGCTCGTCACGTCGAGGTCAGGGAGGACCGCACTCGCGACCAGCGTCGGCAGCAGTGGAGCGCGCAGCAGGGTGCGCCCGGTCTCCTCGAGGACCGCGGCCACCTCGATGAAGGACGCCTCCGTCGCCAGACCGGTGAGTCCGAGCTCCTGCGACAGCCGCTTCCAGGTCGCACCGCCGTCGTCCGACAGCTGCGCGCGGACGGGGGCCTGCTCGGTGAGGAAGGAGCGGACGACGTCCTGCAACTCCTTCATGCGCGGTCTCGGGGCAGGCCCCAGAGCCGCTCGGCCACGATGTTGCGCTGCACCTCGCTGGAGCCGCCGTAGATGGTGTCGGAGCGGGTGAACAGGAACAGGTTCTGCAGCGGGCTCAGCCCCCCGTCATCGACGAGCAGCGAGCCGGCGCCCTGCACTGCCATGGCGAGCTCACCGAGCTGCTGGTGCCACGGTGCCCAGAGCAGCTTGTTGATGCTCGCCTCTACACCGGTGCTGGTCGACGCGTCGCTGGACAGGGTCCGCAGGGCCTGGTGCCGCAGCACCTGCAGGCCCGCCCAGGCCTCGACGAGTCGGTCCCGGGTGGCCGGGTCGTCGTAGGCGCCGTTGTCCCGAGCGAGGGCCAGCACCTCGTCGTACTCGCGAGTGAAGCCGACCTGCTGCCCGAGGGTCGAGACGCCGCGTTCGAAGGCGAGCAGTCCCATCGCGACCCGCCAGCCGTCACCCGGTGCGCCGACGACGTGGTCGGCCGCGGTCACAGCATCGTCGAAGAAGACCTCGTTGAACTCGCTGGTGCCGGTGAGCTGGACGATCGGGCGGACGTCCACACCAAGCTGGTCCATCGGGACCAGCAGGAAGGACAGGCCATGGTGCCGGCTGCTCTCGGGATCGGTGCGCGCAATGACGAAGCACCACTGGGCGAGGTGGGCGAGTGAGGTCCAGACCTTCTGCCCGGTGATGTGCCAGCCGTCGTCGTGCAGCTCCGCGCGGGTCCGGACGCCGGCCAGGTCGGATCCCGCGTCGGGCTCGGAGTAGCCCTGGCACCACAGCTCGGTGCCGGCCAAGATCCCAGGCAGGAAGCGGTCTTTTTGCTCTTGGGTGCCGAAGGCGATGATGGTCGGCCCGGCGAGCTGCTCACCCAGGTGCCCGATCCGAGCGGGGCCACCGGCGCGGGCGTACTCCTCGTGGAAGACGACCTGGTCCTCGATGCTCGCGCCGCGACCGCCGGCCTCGACCGGCCAGCCCAGGCCGATCCAGCCGCTGCGGCCGAGCTCCTGCTCCCAGGCGGTCCGGAGCTCGACCTGCTCGTGCTCGCGCCCGGGACCGCCGCTGCCGATCAGCGGGGCGAACTCGCCGACCAGGTGATCGGCCAGCCAGGACCGCACCTCCTCCCGGAAGTTCACGGGGTCCCCGCGGCGGCGTGAGCGCAGCGAGCGGCGTCGTGGGGTGTGATCATGCTCCGTAGACCTTGACGGGCTCGGGTGCCAGAGCGATCAGCCGGTCGACGGCCGGGCCGACGTCGGCGACCGGCCAGCGCTCGCCGCGGTCCTCGCGGGGGCCGTGCTGCCAGCCGTCGGCGACCGAGATGATCCCCGCCTCGACCTCGAACACGCGCCCGGTCACCTGGCAGTCCGACGACGCCAGCCAGACGACCAGCGGCGACACGTTGTCCGGCGCCATCGGGTCAAAGCCGGTCGCCGGCTTGGCCATGGTCTGGGCGAAGACCACCTCGGTCATGGGGGTCCTGGCGGCCGGCGCGATGGCGTTGAGGACGACCCCGAAGCGGGCCATCTCGACGGCCGCGACCTGCGTCAGTGCCACGACGCCGGCCTTCGCGGCGGCGTAGTTGCCCTGCCCGACCGAGCCCATCAGGCCGGCGCCGCTGCTGGTGTTGACGACGCGGGCGGTCCGCTCCCGGCCGGCCTTGGACTGCTCGCGCCAGTAGGCAGCCGCGTGCCGCA
>JBKKBU010000052.1:0-5359 GCA_046713755.1 Mycobacteriales bacterium | reverse complement strand
GTTCCGAAAAGTCTTGGACAAGGGCGTCGGCGACGAGGTGACTGTGCATCTAACGCGCCGTTTCGCGTGAGCATGCCGCCCTGGCCACGGCTCCCGATTCGTGCCGAAATGATGCCGAATCGTTAGGGTCGTCGCATGAGGCTCTTGCTGAACGTCATATGGCTCGTGCTCTCGGGGTTCTGGATGGCGATCGGCTACGCGGTGGCGGGCATCGTCGCCTTCGTCCTCGTGGTTACCATTCCGTTCGGGATCGCGTCATTCAGGATGGCCAACTACGCCCTGTGGCCCTTCGGGCGGACGGTTCTTCGCCGCTCCGACGCCGGTGTCGCCTCCGCGCTGGGCAACGTGCTCTGGGTCGTCTTGTTCGGCTGGTGGCTCGCCCTCGGGCACGTGGTCACCGGATTCCTGCTTTGCATCACCGTCATCGGTGTCCCGTTGGGTGTGGCCAACTTCAAGATGATCCCGATCGCCTTGCTCCCTCTCGGACGCAAGATCGTTCGCATCTGACAGGCTCGCCTGTTGCGGTCGGCGGCTCGACGTAAGCCGCCTCGGTCCGCCGTACTCTGGCCGGGTGGGAGCCGCCGCGGTCCGAGAGACGGCGAGCAGCTACGACAAGATCGTCGCCTCCTACGAGGCGCAAACGCACTCGCCTGCACCGCAACGCACCGGGTTCCGCGATGTGTTCATCTCCTACCTGCGAGCGCGAGCAAACGTCGTGGATGCCGGTTGCGGGCCGGGACACGATGCCGAGTACTTCCAGCAGCGTGGCCTCTCGTGCCTTGCCTTCGATGCCTCCCGCGGCATGGTTCTCCGGGCCCGCGAGCGCGGCTGTTCGGCGCTAGTCGGCGATCTTCGGCGACTACCCGTCGCGAATCAGTCGCTCGACGGACTGTGGTCGTCAGCCAGCCTCCTGCATGTGCCACGCTCCGAGGTCGCCGACACCATCACCCGGTGGGCGGAACTGCTCCGGCCGAACGGAGTCCTTGGCCTGATCACGTCGCTGGGCAACGACGAAGGCTGGGAGGCGGTGCCGTACATCCCTGGGGACCAGCATCACAGCGTCCCGCTACGGCGCTGGTTCGTGCACCACCAACGCGACGCCCTTGTCGAGCTCGTGGAAGGAGCGGGCCTCGCCGTCCAGCACGTCGAGGAACGCGCGAGCCATCGGCACTGGCTGCAGCTGCTCGCCCGCCGCTAGGAGCACTCGTCTCTTGGGTCCGGCCGCGGCTAGACAGGTCGCGGCAGATGAGGACACCAGTGAGGTGGTAGTGACCGATAGCCATACGGCCGGTCCAGCCACGACAACCGGTGAGAGCCGGCCATACAGTCCGATGGTGCGCTATCCAAAGTAGGCCGTGCTGGGCCGGACCTACATATGCGCTCAGCCTTCGCCCGAGCCTGGGAGCAGGAGATGACTGGGTCAGGGCGAATGTGTACCAGCGGCTCTATCTATACGGTGGGGGATTGATGAAGGTTCGGCTGAGTCTTCTATTCGTGATCGCGCTGGCCGGTGGCCTGTCGGTCACCGCTTCAACAGCCAATGTTCAGAAGCATCCAGCCCCGCCTGCCGTCGCTGCCTTGCCGTACGACGAAGTCGAAGCCTGCCCTCTGCCGAATGGCGATGCCTACCCAGTTGAGATCACGCCTGCGGGTACTGGACCCCTACTGAGTCTGCCCATTCTGGTCTTGCTTGACGGAATCCCGGTTCCGGAAGCGAAGCGCATCGTTCGCGATGTGAACGCGATGTACGGGAAGATGAACATCGCCTTGACTGCCACCTACGCCCCGTTTCCACTGAAGGCCGACGGTGCCGCGGTCGATCGTCAACCCACGTACGGCGCCCTTGCAGCGCTCAAAGCAGTCCAGAAGCGATACCCGCGGCCCCCTGGAGACGCCGCCCTGGTGCACCTTCTGAGCGCGAAGGACCTGCTTGACGACAACAACCCACAGCGCGACGGGACCGACAGGGTCGCAGGCATTGCCGACTGCATCGGTGGGGTCCGCTTGGTCGGCGAGCAGTTCTCCGTGAGTGAAGGGCGCTATCGCTTCTCCAGGCCGAATGACCCCGACGACTTCCACGTCATTGCGATGGCTCACGAAGTCGGGCATTTATTCGGAGCCCAGCACCATTACGGCAACTGTTCCGAGGGCCGGACCTCCACACCGGGGTTCGCCGGCTCCTGCACGGCCATGTCGCAATTCGCTCCTGTCAATGCCGAGATCTTCGGAACGTTCGAGCGTCAAGTGATTCGCGGCTACGCCGATCTCGTCGGCACACGCAGATAGCGCTCCGGCCTACTTCGTAGCTGCTTCAAGAAGCTGTCATCGCCTTCCCAATCGTCGTCCGTCGTGCGTAGCGGTAGCGGGGTAGGTGCCGTCTTCCATGGGCCGGCGCGACACTGGTCCGGCCTCGGCTAACGACGCTTCTCCAGCGCGGCGCCGTCGCCCGGTCACGCGACCAGCGGCATGAGCGGATGTTGCTTGGGACTCGATGCGCCGCGGGCAAGCCCGTGCTCGCACCCTGGCGGGTGCGCTCACCCCGGTCGCCTTCGGAAGCGGTCGTAAGGCGCTTGGGCCGCTGCCTCCGCTGCGGCCCGCTCCGCACGAGGGGAGCGGTCACGTCAGGACGACGAGCTGTCGTGTGGTGCGGGTCATGGCGACGTAGCGGTCGACGGCGGCGGCGGTGTCCTGTCCGAAGTCGTCCGGTCGCACCAGGACGACCAGGTCGAACTCCAGGCCCTTGCTCAGGGCCGGCGAGAGCGACCGGACGCGGGGCGTGTCCGGGAGGGTGTCGTCGCCGATGACGCAGGCGATGCCGTCGTCGTGCTCTGCCAGCCATGACCGCACGATCGCGTCTCTGTCCTGGTGGCTCGCGTGCAGGACCGGAACGCCGCTGCTGCGTATGGACGTCGGGACGTTGGCGTCCGGCAGGGCCGCCCGGATGAGCGGCTCGGCTTCGCTCATGACCTCGGCCGGCGTGCGGTAGTTGATCGTCAAGGACGACACCGACACCCGGTTCAGCCCCGCCCGTGTCAGCCGCGCCTGCCAGCTCTCCGGGAATCCCTGCCTGGCTTGTGCTCTGTCCCCGACGATCGTGAAGCTCCGTGACGGGCAGCGCGCGAGCAGCATCTGCCATTCGGCGTCCGTGAGCTCCTGCGCCTCGTCGACGACGATGTGCGCGAAGGGCCCTGCGAGGCGGTCGACCGCCTCGGCCGGCAGGGTGTCCTGGTCGACGAGGGCGTCCTGCAGGTCGGTGTGGCGCAGCTGCGTGACGAGCCCTTCGCCGTCGTCGGCTTCTATGAGCCGGTCGATCACGTCCGTCATCCGGCGGCGCTCGGCGGCGTCCGCTGCCCGGGCCTGCTGCTGCCTTCGGGGGAGGTCGGGGTCGCCGATCCGCCGCCGGGCGGCGTCGAGCAGTGGCAGGTCCGAGATGGACCAGGAGTACGGATCGTCACGCTGGAGCTCGCCCGCCTGGTCCGGGGTCAGCCACGGGGCGCAGTGCCGCAGGAATGCCGGGACCGACCACAGGTCGGCGACGACGTCGACGGGGTCGAGCACGGGCCAGGAACGGTTGAACGACGCCGCGAGCGCGCCGTCGTCCTGCAGGGCCGCGCGGACGTCGGCCGGGGAGACGTCGTCCTCGTCGTCGAGGTCGTGGGCGTCCACCAGAACGGTGAGGAGCTCGTCCCAGACGTCCTGCCTTGCCTGGTTGTGCGACTTGGCGGGGTCGGCGGCGGCGAACGCGTCCGCCCAGTCGGCGGCCGTGAGGCGGACTTGCCCGTACGGGGTGGACACGCGCATCGTCTGGGTCGGCGGGTCCTCGTAGAACCGGACCGCCGTCTCGACGGCCAGGACCATGTCCCGGGACGTCTTCAGGCCGGCAGTTTCGGGGCGCGGCTCGGCGACCGCGGACATGCCTTCAGGTACGAGATCCCGAAGGGTGCACGTCTGGACCCCGTCCTCGCCCAGGCTCGGCAACACGTCCGCGACGTACGTCAGGTAGGGCTGGTGCGGTCCGACGAACAGCGCATTGCCGCGTCGGCTGTTCAGCATTGGGTCGGCGTACAGGAGGTAGGCCGTGCGGTGCAGCGCGACGACGGTCTTGCCGGTTCCGGGGCCGCCGTCGACCACGAGCGCGCCTGCGGCGCTGGCCCGGACGATCGCGTCCTGGTCGGACTGGATCGTGCCCAGGACGTCGCGCATCTGCGGCGAGCGTGCCGCGCCCAGGGTCGCGATGAACGCCGACTGGTCGTCCAGGGCGGCGTTGCCTTCGAGCCCTTCGTCGGTGAAGACCTCGTCCCAGTAGTCGGTGACGCGGCCGCGCGTCCATCGGTATCGCCGGCGGCTGAGCAGGCCCATCGGGTTGGCGTGCGTGGCGCCGAAGAACGGCTCGGCCGCCTTGGACCGCCAGTCGACGAGGAGCCTCTGTCCGTCGGCGCCGTTGAGCCCGAGCCGGCCGATGTAGAGCGGCGGCTCGTCGTCGTCTTGGAACAGGACTCGCCCGAGGCACAGGTCGACGCCGAAGCGCCCGAGCGCGTGGAGGCGGCCGGAGAGCCGGTGGATTTCCAGGTCGCGGTCGAGCGCTGCCTGCCCGGCGCCGCCGGGCGCCCTTCGCTCGGTCGCCAGGCGGTCCGTCAGGTCCGCGATCGACTGCTGCAGAGCGCCGGCGATGGCGGCGAAGTGCAGCCTGTCGCGCTCGACGGCCCCGGGCTTCCCCTTGCTCGCCAGCCGCTCCGGCAGCGCGAAGTAGTCCGGTTCCGGCCCGTCGATCGACGCCTGCGGGCGGTTGTCCGACTCCACTGAGGCTCCTCATCCATGTTGTTCGTCCGTTCTTGCAGGGCAACGGCGTTGTCGGGACGACGTGGTCGTCCGGTGTCCGGTCGGCTGTCCCGGCCGCTGGGCTGCCCGGCGCCGGCTGTTCGAGCTACGCGCGCCAGACCGCGCGGCTGCCTGGGATAGCTGGCTCGTGGGCTGTGGCCCCAACGCGTTTCTGTCGATACCGAGCCAGGCCGCCGGCGCGGGCATCACTCTCGGTCCGGGGCTGAAGGCACGTGCCTGCTGGGGCGGCTCGGGCTCGGCAGGATCAGGGCCGGAGGGCGCCTTCTCGGCCGGGACCGTCGGGGCCTACCGCGAGGTCGTCGGAGCCGCCGTACCGAACCACCTCGTCAGGGGTCCCGCTAGCTCGTCCTGGTCCTCGCCGACCCACACGACGTGGCCGTCCGGCCGGAGCAGTGCCGCCGGCACGTCGAGGCTGTCGCCGACGTCGGAGACGAGGTCGACGCGTCGCTCCCAGCCGCGGACTGAGAGACGGCTGGTCCGGTCCAGCAGCAGTCCGCGGCCCCCTCGCATGAGCTCGTAC
>JBKKBU010000051.1:0-3175 GCA_046713755.1 Mycobacteriales bacterium | reverse complement strand
CGGCAGCGGTGCCGGCTGGCTCGCCCGCGCGGGCCCGGCGTCGGCGGTGGTCCCGCGGGTGAGGGTGGCGGCCATCGAGCCACCGGCCACGACGGCAACACCGAGCAGCAGGGCCACCATGCGGGTGGGGACGGCGCGGCTCGCCGGCGGGATGGCGGGAAGGACAGGGTCAGGGCTGGTCACGGCGCGGGTCTCCTCGAGCGACGGGTGTGGCCGCCGGTGTGCCGGCATTCTCCCCGACGCAGCAGGGATCTGTCAGGTTGTCCGCAGGACAGGAAACACTGGCGACCCGATCCCGGCTTACCCGGTTCGAGGCCCGGGTGGCCGGCGCCGGATCAGGACCACGATCGTCGTCAGCGCCGCCTCGATCACGAGCAACGACCCGGCCAGCACCCGCAGCCCGACCACCCACAGCCCGACGACCGTGAGCAGCAGCGGTATGACGTAGACGACGGCGATGGCGGCGGCCTCGCCGGTCCGGCGTTCCGCGCCGAGTGCGGCGGCCGGGCTGTGGGTGGCGGGTTCGGGGCCGGCGACGGGGAGGCTGGCCTCGGGCACCGGCGGCAGGAGCGTCACGTCACTAGGATGCCCTCATGAGTGAGTGGGGTCGCGTCGACGACGAGGGCACGGTGTTCGTGCGGACCGCTGATGGCGAGCGCGCCGTCGGCCAGTGGAAGGCAGGGGCACCCGAGGAGGGCCTGGCGCTCTACGTGCGCCGGTTCGAGCAGCTCGCGACCGAGGTGTCGTTGCTGGAGCAGCGGCTCAAGAGCGGCGCCGGGGACCCCGGGCAGGTCGCCTCGTCGGCCCGTCGTCTCAAGGCGACGCTCCCGGAAGCCTCCGCTGTCGGGGACCTCGCCAAGCTCGAGGCTCGCGTTGACGTGCTGCTGGCCTCGACGGCCGAGGCCGTCGAGAAGGCCAAGGAGGTGCGCGCCGAGGCGCGGGTCGGGGCCGTCGCCGCGAAGACCGCGCTCGCCGAGGAGGCCGAGAAGCTGGCCGGATCCTCGGAGTGGCGGGTCGCGGGGGAGCGGCTGCGCGCCTTCGGTGAAGAGTGGAAGAAGATCACCGGCGTCGACCGCAAGACCGACGACGAGCTCTGGCAGCGGGTGGCGGCCGCCCGCAAGCAGTTCGCGGAGCGCCGCTCCGTCCACTTCGGCGCGCTCGAGGAGCAGCGCACCGTGTCGCAGGCTCGCAAGGAGAAGCTGATCAAGGAAGCGGAGGCCCTGTCGACGACGACCGACTGGAAGGCCACCGCCGACCGCTTCAAGCAGCTCATGACCGACTGGAAGGCCGCCGGTCGGGCGCCGCGCGAGGTCGAGGACGAGCTGTGGGGGCGCTTCAAGGCCGCTCAGGACGTCTTCTTCCAGGCCCGCAGCGCGATCTTCGCCGAGCAGGACACCGAGCTGCGCGGCAACCAGAAGATCAAGGAAGAGATCCTCGCCGAGGCGGAGGCGATCGACGTCAGCAAGGGACTCGACGGCGCGAAGAAGCAGCTGCGCGTCCTGCAGGACCGCTGGGAAGCCGCCGGCAAGGTCCCGCGTGACGTCATGCGCTCCCTTGAAGACCGCATGGGCGCCATCGAGGAGAAGGTCCGCGGTGCGGCCGACGCCCGCTTCGTGAAGGCTGTCGAATCGCCGTTCGCGGCCAAGCTGCGCGAGAAGGTCGAGGAGCTCGAGGTCAAGCTCACCAAGGCCCGCGCCGCTGGGCGGCCCACCGATGAGCTGGAGCAGCAGCTCGCCACCCAGAAGGACTGGCTGGCGCAGGCCGGCGGCCAGGTCTCCGCGACCGCGGCTCCCGAGCCGGCGAAGAAGACCGAGAAGGCCCGCACGACGGCCTGGGTGCGGGCCGACTGACCGTCAGGTCACAGGTGGGCGCGCAGGAAGTCCACCGTGCGCGACCAGGCGAGCCTGGCGTCGTCGGCCGAGTAGGTCCCGAGCGCGTTGGCGTCGTTGTGGAACGCGTGCCCGGCGTCGTAGAAGTGGAACGCCACAGCGGCGCCTGACTCCTTCGCGATCTGCGCAGCCTGGGCCCGGGCGTCAGCGGCCGGGTAGAAGGCGTCCTGCTCGCCGTAGTGCCCCTGGACCGCTGCGGTGAGACCGGTGTAGGTCGTGGGCACTGCCGGCCCTACGCCGTAGAACGGGACGGCCGCGCCGATCTTCTCGCCCTGTTGGGCCGCGAGCAGTAGCACGAAGCCGCCGCCCATGCAGAATCCGACCGCGCCGACCTTCGACGAGGTCACCGCGTCGTGGGCGAGCAGGAAGTCGACCGCGCCCGCGAGGTCGCGAGCGGCCTGGTCGACCGGCAGCGACATCATCAGCGAGCCGGCCTCGTCGGCGTCGTGGGTGGTCTTGCCGCCGTAGAGGTCCGGAGCCAGCGCGACGAAGCCCTCGGCAGCCAGGCGGTCCGTGACGTCGGCGATGTGATCGGTGAGGCCCCACCACTCCTGGATGACGATCACCCCCGGCCCGGATCCGGCCGGGGGGAGGGCGAGGTAGCCGTGGGCGGTGCCGCCGCCGCTCGGGAAGGTGGTGTTCTGGCGCGCGTTGTCGGTCATCCTGCCTGCTTACCAGCAGGCCGCGGAACCCGCCATGTGTCGACCCGGACAGCAAGCGGCCCCCGCCCTCCGGGGTGACCGGTGGGCAGGGGCCGAGTGCAGGGGGGCGCGTGCCTACGCGACGTACTCGCGCAGGCTCGCCGCCCGGCCGCAGCTGCGCAGCTCGGTGAGGGTGTCGCGCTCGATCTGACGGATCCGCTCCCGAGTGAGTCCCAGGTGGCGACCGACCTCGTCGAGGGTGCGCGGGCGGCCGTCATCGAGGCCGAAGCGCATCCGCATGACGACCGCGCTGCGCTCCGGCAGCGAGTCGAGGACCTCGCGGAGCTGACCCTGGAGCATGTCGCTCTCCACGGCAGCAGCGGGGTCGGGGGAGTCGGTGTCGGTGATGAAGTCGCCGAGAACCGCGTCGTCGTCACCGACGGGCGCCTGCAGCGACAGGGTGTCGCGGCCGTAGCGCAGGATCTCCTCGACCTTGTCCGCGGTCATGCCCAGCGGCTCACCGATCTCCTCCGAGGAGGGCTCGCGGCCGAGCGTCTGGGTGAGGTCGCGACGGGTGCGGGTGCACTTGGTGATGAGCTCGGCCATGTGGACCGGCACCCGGATGGTGCGGCCCTGGTCGGCGAG
>JBKKBU010000050.1:0-3511 GCA_046713755.1 Mycobacteriales bacterium | reverse complement strand
ACCCGGGCGTAGTTGGCCAGCGGCTCGCCCATCCCCATGAAGACCACGTTGGAGACCCGACCACCCGCGGCCTTCTCGACCCGCTCGGCGGCGACGACCTGCTCGACGATCTCAGCGGTCGACAGGTTGCGGGTCAGGCCCTGCTGGCCGGTCGCGCAGAACGGACAGGCCATCCCGCAGCCCGCCTGGCTGCTGACGCAGACCGTCGTGCGATCCGGGTAGCGCATGAGGACCGACTCGACGAGCGTGCCGTCGAGGCCGCGCCAGAGCGTCTTGATGGTGGACCCGTCGTCACACGAGATGTCCCGGACCGTGGTGAGCAGCGTCGGCAGCAGGCTGCCGAGCTTGTCCTTGAGAGCGGGGCCGAGGTCGGTGCCGGTCGTGGCGCTGAAGTAGTGGCGCGAGAGCTGCTCGGCCCGAAAGCCCTTCTCCCCCAGCGCCTCGACCGCCGCTCGCCGACCGGCGGGGTCCAGGTCGGCCAGGTGGGTCGGGGGCAGCCCGCGGCGGGGCGCGTCGAAGACGAGGGGCAGGGTCGTGCGGGCGGCGTCCACAGCCCTTCCAGGGTACGTCGTGGTAGCCGCGCCACCCCGTCGTACGCCGCGCCACCCCGGCCCCCGTCCCGACCCACCCGTTCCGAACTCGGTGCGGCTACTGCCAGGTTCCAGTGTCGCCGACGCACCGAGTCCGTAGCGCTCGGCTCGGGCCACGCCGAACTCGGTGCGGCTGCTGCCCTCCCCGCGCTGGGCGGATGCACCGAGTTCGGCCCGGGGGCGGTGGCTGGCCCGGGGGCGAGGCGGCGGTGGCTCGCCGGCCGGACGCGATGTCAGGGCAGCGGGACGAAGGCGCTGAGCAGCAGGAAGGCGATCGGGGCGGTGGGGAGCAGCGAGTCCAGCCGGTCCATGATGCCGCCGTGGCCGGGCAGCAGGTGGCCCATGTCCTTGATCCCGATGTCACGCTTGACCATCGACTCACCGAGGTCACCCAGCGTGGCGGTCAGCACGACGGCGAGCCCGTAGACGACCCCGAGCAGCAGCGACGCACCGAACAGGGTCGGGAAGAAGATCGCGCCCGCGATCGCGCACGCCAGCGCCGAACCCGCGAAGCCCTCCCAGGACTTCTTCGGGCTGACACTGGGCGCCATCGGGTGCTTGCCGAACAGCACCCCCGCGGCGTAACCGCCGACGTCGCTGCAGACCACCGTCGCGATGAAGACCGTGACCCGGCGCGGCCCGTCGGGCGGGATGGTGAGCAGCGCCGCGAAGCCGGCCAGAAAAGGCACGTAGGCAGCGGTGAACGTCGCTGCCGCGACGTCGCGCAGGATTCCCTCGGCTGGGTCGGCCAAGCGGAAGACCACACTCGCGAGGACGGTGAGCACGAGGCCGACGTAGAGCGCCTCGGGCCCTTCGCGATAGGCCACGATCAGCATCGCGGCACCACCGACGAGCAGCGGCGCCAGCGGTGGCTGGGCGCCGAGCGAACGCAGGGCCGTGACGATCTCGAAGGTGCCGAGGGCGACCGCGGCCATGAGCACACCGATGAAGACCCAGCGGTACGGCGAGTACAGCGGGACCGTGATGGCCGCACCCAGGGCCAGACCGACCGCGATGGCCGCCGGCAGGTTGCGACCCGCCCGGCTCGCGCGCGGAGCCGCCCCGTCGAGGGTGTCGGCGGCGGTCTCGCCCGAAGGGTCGACGGCGTCTGTCTGTGGCTCGGCCATCAGACCTCGAGCAGCTCGGCTTCCTTGTGCCGGAGCAGCTCGTCCACGGTGCCGACGTAGGAGCTGGTGGTCTTCTCGAGCTCCTTCTCGCCGCGGGCCGCGTCGTCCTCGCCGACCTCGCCGTCCTTGACCAGCTTGTCGAGGTCGTCCTTGGCCTTGCGGCGGATGTTGCGGATCGCGATCTTCGCGTCCTCCGCCTTCTTGCCCGCGACCTTGATGAACTCGCGGCGGCGCTCCTCGGTGAGCTGCGGGAAGATGATCCGGATGATGTTGCCGTCGTTGGTGGGGTTGACGCCGAGGTCGCTGTTGCGGATCGCCGTCTCGATGGCGCCGAGCGAGGCCTTGTCGTAGGGCGCCACCACGCACATGCGGGGCTCGGGCACCTGCAGAGAAGCGAGCTGGTTCACCGGGGTGAGCGCGCCGTAGTAGTCGACGACGATCTTGTTGAACATCTGCGGCGTCGCGCGGCCGGTGCGAATGGAGGCGAAGTCGTCCTTGGCGACGTTGACCGCCTTCTCCATCTTCTCCTCGGCATCGAGCAGGGTGTCGTCGATCACTGGAGGTCTCCGCTCACGAGAGTGCCGATCTTCTCGCCCCGGACCGCGCGGCCGATGTTGCCCTCCCGCAGCAGGTCGAAGACCACGATGGGCAGGCCGTTGTCCATGCACAGGCTGATCGCGGTGGCGTCGGCAACCTTGAGGCGGCGATCGAGGACCTCGGCGTAGGACAAGGCGTCGAACTTCACCGCGTTGGGGTTCTTGCGGGGGTCGTCGTCGTAGACGCCGTCGACCTGCTTGGCCATGAGTACGGCCTGCGCCCCCACCTCGAGCGCCCGCTGGGCGGCGCAGGTGTCGGTGGAGAAGAACGGCACCCCGAGGCCGGCGCCGAAGATGACGACCCGACCCTTCTCGAGGTGGCGGATCGCCCGGCGCGGGACGTAGGGCTCGGCGACCTGCCCCATCGCGATGGCGGTCTGCACCCGGGTGTCGATGCCCTGCTTCTCCAGGAAGTCCTGCAGGGCAAGGCAGTTGATGACGGTGCCGAGCATGCCCATGTAGTCGGCCCGCGGCCGGTCCATGCCCTGCTCGGTGAGCTCCGCCCCGCGGAAGTAGTTGCCACCGCCTACGACGATCGCCACCTGCACGCCGGACCGGACGACCTCGGCGATCTGGCGGGCGATCAGCTCCACCGTGTGGGGATCGACGCCCATCGCGCCACCCCCGGCGAAGGCCTCGCCGCTGAGCTTCAGGAGCACCCTGTCGTACGCCGAGGAGGCCGCCTCTGGTGTGGTGCTCATCAGCGGCCGGCCTCCTCGGGTGTGACGTATCGGGTCGGTCAGACCCTAGTGGCTCAGGCCTGCCCGACCTTGAAGCGGGTGAAGCCGACGATGTCGACGCCGGCCTCCTCGAGAACCTTCGCGACGGTCTTCTTGCTGTCCTTCGCGAAGGCCTGCTCGACGAGCACGTGCTCCTTGAAGAAGCCCGTCACGCGCCCCTCGACGATCTTGTCGAGCGCACCCTCGGGCTTGCCCTCCTCGATCGCCGTGGCCCGAGCGATCTCGCGCTCCTTGGCGACCACGTCATCGGCCACCTCGTCGCGCTTGACGAAGGTGGGCGAGAAGGCGGTGATGTGCTGCGCGATGTCCTTGGCGACGTCGGGCGCGGCACCGGTGAGGGCGATGAGGACACCGACCTGCGCGGGCAGGTCAGGGCTCGTCTTGTGCAGGTACACCCCGACGTAGGGCGCCTCGTAGGACTGCACGCGACGGACCTCGATCTTCTCGCCGAGGCTGGC
>JBKKBU010000049.1:0-9797 GCA_046713755.1 Mycobacteriales bacterium | reverse complement strand
GCTCATCGACGGCAAGGCCGGGCTCGCGGCGCGGGCCCTGGACGGTTCGGACGACCACGTGTCGTCGTCGGTCGATGTTCAGCTCGAGGCGCTCGTGGCCCTCCTGACCGACGCGCTGGAGACCGCGGCCTAGCCATGCCTGAGCTGCGGTTGACAGGGCGCTATGAGCCGAGCCCCGTCGACTGGGTGCGCGAGGAGGTCGAGCACCTCGAGCGGACCGGCGGCTCGGGGCTGCGTGATCGACCGGTCGTCCTGCTCACGACCGTCGGAGCTCGGTCCGGACTGCTGCGCAAGACGCCCCTCATGCGGGTCGAGCACGCCGGCACCTACGCCGTCGTCGCGTCCATGGCGGGCGCCGAACGGCACCCCCAGTGGTACGCCAACGCGCTCGCCCATCCGCAGGTCGAGCTCCGTGACGAGAGCCTGGTGCTCGCACTCACGGCCCGCGAGGTAGACGGCCCCGAGCGAGCTCGATGGTGGTCCCGGGCCTGCACGGCCTTTCCGTCGTACGTCGACTACCAGAGCAGGACGCGCCGACGCATCCCGCTGCTCCTCCTGGAACCTGGGCACGAACCAACTACCTGACCGGCCGGCGGGGCCCGCGTCCTGACCAAGGGCGGGACTGGCAGTGATCGGCCGAAGAGCCGTCAGGTCGAAGCCGGACCGGCCAGATCGATGTCGTCCTGCACCACCGCGAGGGCCACCTCGGTCAGCTTGTGGTTGTGATCACGCGCATGCCTGCGCAGCGCGTCGAAGGCGGCATCAATGGACACGCCGTGCCGTTCGGCGAGGACGCCCTTCGCCTGCTCGATGACCACCCGGCTGTTGAGCGCATGCTGGAGCTGCTCGGCCACCAAGCTGCTGCGGTGCGCCGACCGCCGCTGCAGGATGCCGATGGTGGCGACGTCGGCGAGCGCCTGCGCCAGTCGCTGGTCGGCCGCCGGCACGGCCTCGGCCTCCAGCGTGAACAGGTTGAGAGCGCCGATCGTCTGGTGCCGCAATCGCAGCGGCAGCGCGGTCACCGCCTGGAAGCCCGCAGCAAGCGCGACGGGCACGAAGATCGGCCACCGCGCGAGATCGGTGGACAGGTCTCCCGTGCTGACCGGCGAACCGGTGCGCACGCAGTCGAGGCACGGACCCTGGTTGCTCTGCAGCTGGAAGATCTCCAGCAGCCGGGTCTCCTCGTTCGAGGAGGCGACGACCGCCAGCTTGCCGCGCTGGTCGTCGAGCAGCAGGCCAGCTGCGGAGATACCGAGCAGATCGACGCAGCTGTGCACCAACTGGTCCAGCAGCTCGACGACGTCGTAGTCGTCCACGAGAGTGTCCGCCAGCGCTACGAAGACGTCCGCCAGCGCCTGTTCGCGACTCACCGGCTGCTCCGGCGCGTAGGGGTTGCTCATCGGTCCTCCTCCCGGATCCTACGTCGGCGCGAGGGCCAGCAGCTCGGCGACAGCAGCCGGGAAACCATCAGCGATCTCCCAGAGATCGGGTACGAGATCAGGGCAACAGATCAGCCCCACATCCAGGCTGCCCATGTTGGACAGCACCGTGATGTTGAGCCCGGATCCCGGCAGCAACGGACCGAACGGGTAGACGGCGGCTACCCGCGCCCCGGCCAGGTAGAGCGGAATCGGCGGTCCGGGCATGTTGGAGACCACGAGCGATTGCAAGGGCGGGTGCAGTCGGGACAGCCCCATTCCGTCGTACAGCTTGGATCCGCCGACCATGAGCAAGGGCGGTACCAGCTCGGCGACGTCACCCACAGCGTCGACGCCGAGCGCGTCGATCATGCCCTTGCTGTCCTTGCTGAACTGGGCGATCTGGAGGAGCCGCTCGACGGGGTCCGCGGTCTGCACCGGGAGGGGCACCATCAGAGCGGTGATCTTGTCGGTGCCTGCGACCGCACCGGCCCCGAGGTTCATCGGCACGCTGGCGACCAACGGCTTGGTCGGCAGCGGACCGCGGGCCAGCAGGTAGGTCCGCAACGAGGTGGTCACCGCCGCCAGGACGACGTCGTTGACCTTCGTCCCGAAGGCTTCCTTGACCGTCTTGATGTCGGCGAACTCCACCTTGCCGAAGGCGGCCTCGCGCCGGTCGGTGAGGCGGCCGTTGATGAGCGACTTGGGGGCGGTGAACGGCAGGGTCACCGGTGAGCGCTTCGTGACGGCCCGGCCGACCATCGCCCCCATGTCGCCGATCCGACGGACCGACCCAGCCACTCCCCGCACCGCCTTCACCGGCCGTCGGGCGCCGTTGAGGGCGGCCCGACCGAGCAGCCCCACCGTGCTGGGGTGTGGCTCAACCGGCACCGACGGCGCGGGGTCGATGGTGCGACCCTCGGGGCCGAAGTCGAGCAGGTGGGCCATCATGTCGGCGCCGGCAGAGCCGTAGATCGTCGAGTGGTGCATCTTGGCCACCATCGCGACCTGGCCGCTCGCGAGCCCGTCGACGAGCCACATCTCCCACAGTGGACGGTCGCGCTGCAGCAGCCGCGAGCCGACCTCACCGACAAAGTTGCCTAGCGCGTGGAGGTCCCCCGGGGCGGGCAGGGTCGCGTAGTGCAGGTGGTCGTCGATGTCGACGTCGTGGTCATGCACCCAGTAAGGGTGGTCGAGGTGCAGAGGCACCTCCACGATGCGGCGTTGGAACGCGGGCATGAGGTGGATGCGCTCGTCGAGCAGGCGCCGGAAGCGCTCCGTGCTGTAGGCGCCGTCCGAACCGGCCGCGTCGAGCAGCATGACTCCGAGGACGTGCTGCGGCACGCTCTCCGACTCGATGTACAAGAAAGATGCGTCCATCGCCGATAGCTGCTCCATGACGCGCTCCTTCAGGAAAGAGCCAGGACTGCGGCGTCCTTGGCCCAGCGGTAGTCGGCCTTGCCGGCCGGGGACCGCACCACCCGGTCCACCAGCACCAGGTCGCGCGGCACCTTGTAGCCGGCAACCTGCTCGCGCACGTGGGACTGCAGCTCCTCCAGCGTGACCGGCCGGTTGGCCTGCACGACGGCGACGACCCGCTCGCCCCACCGGTCGTCGGGCACCCCTACGACGAGGGCGTCCTCGACCGCAGGGTGGGCCTTCAGCGGCTCCTCGACCTCCTCGGGATAGACCTTCTCACCGCCGGTGTTGATGCACTGCGAGCCGCGCCCGAGGAGCTTGACGCTGCCGTCGGTCTCCAGCTGCGCCTCGTCGCCGGTCAGGGCCCAGCGGATCCCGTCGACCTCGACAAACGTCCGGGCCGACTTCTCGGGATCGTTGTGGTATCTCAGTGGCACGTGACCGCGACGGGCCACCTTCCCCGTGCGCCCGCTCCCTGGCTCGACCGGCCGGCCGTCGTCGTCGAGCACCGAGGTTGAGGCGTTGAGCTGGAAGGTCGCCCCCGACTTGGCGCCAAGCACCCCTGTCTCAGACGACCCCAGCGAGTCGATGAGCATCCGACCCGGCAAGAGTTCAAGCAGTCGGTCCTTGGTGTGCTGCGACAGCGGGGCTCCGCTAGAGGCCAACACCCAGAGGCCATCGGTCTTGGTCTCCGGGTGGGCCTCGAGATGGTCGAGCAGCGGCTTGACCATGGCGTCACCGACGAGGACGACGTTGAACACCGCCTCGTCGGCGATGACCTGCCACACCTCGGCGGGTTCGAAGCGACCGAGTGGCGTGAGCACCACCTTCCCGCCGGTGAACAACTGGTGGAACGTCAGCCAGTGCGCGGCGGCGTGCATCAACGGGGGGGCGGCCAGCGCCGTGATGCCGTTCTCCGGAAGCCGCCCCGCCAGCTCCTCGGGACCGCTGACGTGATCGCCGCCCTGGGTCAGGTCACCGCCGCCCATGGCCGACTTGAAGATGTCCTCGTGGCGCCAGACGACGCCCTTCGGCATTCCCGTCGTACCGCCGGTGTAGATGAGGTAGAGGTCGTCGGAGGACCTGGTCACCGATGGCCGAGCGGGAGTCGCACCAGCGAGGGCCTCCTCGTACGGCAGCGACCCTTCGACCGGCGCATCGCCGCTGCCGTCCGCAACGTCAAGGACCAGGCGAACCCGATCGGAGAGCGCCGCTGCCGCTCGGCCGGCGAACGCGCGGTGGACGAGCAGCGCGACGAGCTCCGCGTCGTCGTAGAGGTAGCGGAGCTCGCGCTCGACGTAGCGGTAGTTGATGTTCACGGGGATGGCCGACAGCTTGAAGGCAGCGAGCATGCCCTCGACGTACTCGCTGCCGTGGCGAGCTGAAGCCCAACCGGATCCCCCGGCCCGACGCCGTGGGCTGCGAGGACGTTCGCGAGCCGGTTGGCGCGGTCATCGAGCTGACGGTAGGTCAGCCGTCGGTCGCCGACGACAAGGACCTCACGGTCGGGATCGGCGTCGACGACGGCCTCGAAGAGGTCCGCGAGGTTAAAGGTCACGGGGGGCACTCTGACGTACGGACGCACCGGGCCGCCAGCGTCGACAGCCGCGAGGACCTCACGAAGGTGGCCACAACGTCGGCTTCCATCCCATTCGTGAGGTAGCAAAAGGACAATCCAGAATCCGGGTCTGCCCAGGCGATCTGCCCACCCAACCCGCTCGCACCGAAAGCCCGCGGGCCGGTTGCCTTGCCAAACTCGCGCAGCGCGGCGTGCCCGTCGTCGCCCGCGACCGCCAACCCGAGGGTGCGGTTGGCCGGGACGCCGGTGAAGGGGTCAAGGTGGTCGTAGCGCACGCGCGACGTCGCGTCGGCGAGCAGGTCGGGGCGCCAGAGCCCGAGCGGGTCGTGCAGCAACCCCTGATAGAGCAGGGTGACGTCGGCGGCGTCCGAGACAGCCCCCGCGCCCGGCACACCGATCTCCCGGACGCCCGGCTCGTTGTAGCGAAGGGTGAGGTCGGACGCAGCCACCACCGGGACGGCCGGCCCGTCCGCGGGTGCATGGCCCACCAGCTCCACGTCGAGAACGTCGTGCTGCTCGGCGGCCGGAACCCCCAGCTGAAACCGCGTCAGCCCGAGTGGTTGCAGCACTCGCTCGCGCACCACAGCGCGGTAGTCCTGCCCGGTCGCCCGCTCGATCAGCTCGGCCAGGACCCAGTGGGCGGACACCGAGTGGTACTCCGTGCGACTGCCTGGCTCGGAGTCGAGCCGCCACGCGGCGAAGCGCTCCTGGCGGCGCTCCGACGTGGCGCCCTCCTCCGGCTTGATGGGCGCACGGGGGAAGCCAGCGGTGTGCGTGAGCAGGTGCTCGACCTTCACGGACTGCTTGCCGTTGGTCCCGAATGCGGGGATCAGGTCGGCGACCAGGGTCGTCTCGCTGATCAGCTCGTCGCCCATCAGCGCCCACACGGTGCCCGCCATCAGCGCCTTTGTCACGGAGAACACGGCGAGCCGCGAAGAGTCCACCGCCGACCCAAAAGATGCTCGTACGACGACGTTCCCGTCCAGCGCCAGCGCAACCTGACAGGCCGGCAACCGGCCCTCGCTGATATCCGCGCTGGCGCGGGCCAGCAGCCGCTCCACGCCGTCAGGATCCAGGGTCACCCGCGGATCTTGCCGCGGGCGTGGCCGGTGCGGAACACTCCATCCCACTCAGAGGGCAGGGGGCGCGGATGGTCGAGCGGCTCCCGGGCGTCGACGCGGGCTTCCTCTACATGGAGACCCCGAGCCTGCACATGCACACCCTGAAGGTGGCGCTGATCGATGTCACCGGCGTCCCGGGTGGCTACTCCTTCGACCGGCTCCAGGAGGAGCTAGCGGCCAGGCTGCACCTGCTGCCACCCTTTCGTCGCCGCGTCGTCCGGGTGCCCTTCCAGGTGCATCACCCGGTCTGGGTGGAGGACCGCGACTTCGACCAGTCGCAGCATGTCCGACGCGACCTGCTTCCGGCCCCGGGCGGCATGCGCGAGCTCGAGGAGCACATCGGGCGGCTTGCGTCGACGCAGCTGGACCGGTCGCGGCCGCTGTGGGAGATCCACGTCTGCGAAGGCCTGGCCGACGGGCGGGTCGCCGTCGTGACGAAGATGCACCACGCCCTCGCTGACGGCGTCGCGGCCAACGCGCTGCTGGCCAACATCATGGATCTGCTGCCGGAGGCGCTGCCGCCGGTCCCGCGCGAGCCCTGGGTCGGCGAGCCGACACCTGCGCGCGCGGACCTGCTTCGCGCTGCAGTCCGCGACTGGTTCGTGCAGCTGCTGTCGGTCCCTGCGCTGCTCCGCAAGACCGCCCGCAGCCTGACTGCCGTCACCCGCCACAAGCGGGCGTCGACGGTCGCGACCCCCCGGCCGATCCTCGACACGCCCCGGACCTCGTTCAACGGCGCGATCACCGCCGCCCGATCCTTCGCCACCGTGTCGCTGCCGATCGATGACTTCAAACGGGTCCGCAAAGCACACGGCGTGACGCTCAACGACGTCGTGCTGGCCGTCGTGTCGGGCGCCATGCGCCGATGGCTCGACGCTCGGGATGAGCACCCCAAGAGCTCCCTCATCGCCGGCGTGCCCGTGTCGACGGACTCCGCCGAGGCCGCGGTCCGGCTGGGCGGCAACCGGGTGTCGAACCTGTTCACCTCATTGCACACGGACATCGCCGACCCGGTCGAGCGGCTGCTCGCGATCTCCCGGACGACGACGGAGGCGAAGGCGGTGCAGAACGCCCTCGGCCTGGACCTCCTCGAGAGCTGGGTGCAGTTCACCCCACCCGGGCCGTTCAACGCGTTCATGCGCGCCTACTCCCACCTGCGAGCGGCAGACCTGCACGCCGCCCCGTTCAACCTCGTTGTGTCCAACGTGCCCGGCCCTCCCGTGCCGGTACACATCGCGGGTGCGCGGCTGTCCGCGCTGTACTCCGTCGGTCCGATTTTGCAAGGGATCGGCCTCAACGTGACGGTGTGGTCCTACCTCGAGCAGATGAGCTTCGCCGCGCTCGCCTGCCCCGACACCCTCGAGGACCTGCCGGGTCTGGTGGCGGGACTCGCCGACGCGCTGGACGAGCTGTTGCTGACGTGTGAGGAGCGCCACGTTCTGTAACGTGCGGTCTCCCGGCGAGTCCTACCCGCCAGGAGGAGCCGACCTATGAGTGCTCGCACAGCAACAGCCGGCCTGATGCGCCGCGTCGTCTCGGCGCCTCTCGTCGAGCAGCTCCCGGTCGGCGGCATGGTGGAACTGCCCGGCCGAGGTAGAACTTTTGTCGTCGACGTCCCTGGGCCCGAGGGAGCGCCGGTGATCGTGCTGCTGCACGCACTCGGCTGCACCGGCTATCTCAGCTGGTACCCGGTGCTTGCCGAGTTGGCGCGCGAGCACCGCGTCATCGTCCTGGACCAGCGATGGCACGGCCGTGGGATCCGGTCGGCGCGCTTCCGCGTCGAGGACTGCGCCGACGACGTGGCAGCCCTGCTGGACGTCCTCGGCGTCGACACCTGCATCCCAGTGGGCTACTCGCTCGGTGGGTTGGTCGCCCAGGAGGTCTGGCATCGGCACCCCGAGCGGGTTGAAGGCCTGGTGCTCGCCGCCACTGCGCGCAACTTCCGAGGCAAGCGGCGCGAGCAGCTGTTCTTCCCGGTGATGTCGGCGGCGATGCTCCCGCTCTCGCCGTACTGCCGCGGGCGGGTCGAGCGACTCGCTGAGGGCTTGGCCGAGCTGCCGCTGACCTCGGCCGCGAGTCCCGGCTGGGGGCTCACCGAGTTCCGCAGCACCAGCGCGTGGGTCATGCCGGCCGTGCTCACCGCACTGGGACGGTTCAACTCGGCGCCGTGGATCGATGGCGTAGACGTGCCGACAGCGCTCGTCGTGACGACCAAGGACCGCACCATCCCGGTGCGCCGGCAGCTCCGACTCGCGGCCGCGATCGAGGGGACGCCGGTGTTCGAGGTCGACGGGGGGCACGCCTCGCTCGTGCTCCGGGCCGATCGCTTCCAGATTGCGCTGCTCGACGCGCTCGGCAGCGTGACCAGCCGGCGCAGTGCCCGCGCTCGCGCCAGCTGAGACCACGCACGTCCCGGTCAGCGGGACCGGGAGGCACCAATCCGACGGACCAGCACCCGCAACGGTGGGCAGCGGGGCATCCTGTCGGTGTGAAACGCCGCAGCCATGCCCGCGCCGCACGCCCGACGCACCGAACGTTCGCCGCCGTGGCGTTCCTGAGCCTGGCGATGGCCCTGTCAGCCTGCGGCGCGCGGGTCGACGATGACCTACGCCAGGCCGCTGCCGACCAGGCCTTGGGCCGGGGTGGCGGCGCCAGTGGCAGCACGTCTGGAATCGATGGTGGGAGCACCGGCGACGGCGGCGCCACCGGGACCAGCGGTGACGGCGGCGCGACGGGGACCTCGGGTGCGGCGACCGGGACTGGCGCGACCGGGGCAGGCACGACCGGCACCGGCACCAGCGGGGCAGGCACGAGCGGCACCGGCAGCACGACGACCGGGACCGGTGCAGCACCTGCACCACCCGGCGGCAACGGCGGGGCGGTGGACGTCGGAGTCACCGAAGACAGCATCCTGCTCGGCAACGTCGCGGACCTGTCCGGTCCGGTGCCGGGCCTGTTCGAGGGCGCCGTGCTCGGGACGCAGGCCCACATCGCGAAGATCAACAGCGAGGGCGGCATCTTCGGCCGCAAGCTGAAGCTCTCGGTCGGTGACGGGCAGCTCGAGTGCGGTCAGAACAAGGCGCAGCACGCGGCGCGGGTCGACAAGGTGTTCGCCTTCGTCGGCTCGTTCTCGCTGTTCGACAACTGCGGCAACGAGGTGCTGAAGGCCAACCCGGGGATCCCGGACGTGCACTCAGCCCTCACCAAGCCGGCCCAGCAGCATGCCTCCAACTTCAGCGTCGCGCCGCTCGGCAGCGGCTGGCGCACTGGTCCGCTCAACTACTACAAGGGCAAGTACGGCGAGAAGTTCAAGAAGATCGGGACCATCTTCGCGGGCGTCGGTGGCGGCAGCCAGATCTGGGAGGGCACCGAGGCCGCGATCGTCTCGGTCGGGGGCAAGGTGCTCTACAAGCGGGCCTTCCAGCCGACCGACACCGACTTCACCGCCGACATCGTGCGCATGCGCAATGAAGGCGTGGAGATGATCTACGTCAACGCCGCCGACGGCGCGACGAGCGCCCGCATCGTCAACGCCGCCAAGTCACAGGGCGTCAACTGGCCGATCATCTTCGGCGCGGTCTCCTACGAGCAGGGCTTCCTGAAGTCCGCCGGAGCAAACGCGGAAGGCGTCTTCAACGACCAGCAGTTCGCCCTGTTCTTCAACCCCGACGAGGCCTCCCGCGTGCCGGTCGTGAAGGACTACCAGACCTGGATGGACCGCGCCGCCCCAGGCAAGCGCAAGGACCTGTTCTCGGTCTACGGCTGGGCCTCGGTGGACCTGTTCGTCCAGGCCCTCAAGAAGGCCGGCCCCAAGGCGAAGCGGGCCGACGTCCTCGCCGCCCTTCGCACCTTCACGAAGTTCAACGCCGGGGGGCTGCTAGCGGAGGCCAACCCGGCTGGCAAGAAGCCGGCCACGTGCTGGGTGCTGACCCAGGTCAAGGACGGCAAGTACATCCGGGTCGACTCCCCCGCCAGTGGTTTCCGCTGCGACGGCGCGTACTTCTCCCGCTAGCCCACGCACGTCCCGACGACACGAGTGGAGGGTCACGATGACCGCCTTCCTGGCGCTGACCACCCTCGGCATCGTCGTCGGCTGCATCTACGCCCTGACCGCGACCGGGTTGGTCGTCACTTACACCACCTCGGGCATCTTCAACTTCGCGCACGGCGCCATCGGCATGGTGGCGGCGTTCAGCTACTGGCAGCTCTCGGTCGCGTGGAGCTGGCCCGCGCCGCTCGCACTCATCGTCGTGCTGTTCA